>NZ_JAEVHN010000232.1:0-8765 GCF_016803375.1 Micromonospora sp. 4G55 | reverse complement strand
CCGGGCCGAGGACACCCGGATGTTCGACGGGATGGCCACCCGCGACAAGGACCCGCGCAAGGCCCTGCACCTGCAGGAGGTGCCCACCCCGGAACTCGCCCCGGGCGAGGCCCTGGTCGCGGTGATGGCCAGCGCCATCAACTACAACACGGTCTGGACCAGCATCTTCGAGCCGCTGCCGACCTTCAAGTTCCTTCAGCGCTACGGCCGGCTCTCCGAGCTGACCCGCCGGCACGACCTGCCGTACCACGTGGTGGGTTCGGACGCGGCGGGCGTGGTGCTGCGCACCGGCCCCGGCGTGACCAAGTGGAAGGCCGGCGACGAGGTCGTCGCGCACTGTCTCTCGGTGGAGCTGGAGGACGCGGCCGGCCACGACGACACCATGCTCGACCCGCAGCAGCGGATCTGGGGCTTCGAGACCAACTTCGGCGGCCTGGCCGAGCTGTGCGTGGTCAAGGCCAACCAGCTGATGCCCAAGCCGCGCCACCTGAGCTGGGAGGAGGCGGCCAGCCCGGGGCTGGTCAACTCGACCGCGTACCGGCAGCTGGTCTCGCACCACGGCGCGAACATGAAGCAGGGCGACGTGGTGCTGATCTGGGGCGCCTCCGGCGGCCTGGGCGGCTACGCCACCCAGATGGCGCTCAACGGCGGCGCGATCCCGGTCTGCGTGGTCTCCTCGCCGGAGAAGGCCGAGCTGTGCCGGAAGATGGGCGCCGAGCTGGTCATCGACCGCACCGCCGAGGGCTTCCGGTTCTGGAAGGACGAGCAGACCCAGGACCAGGACGAGTGGCGCCGCTTCGGCGAGCGGATCCGCGAGCTCACCGGCGGCGAGGACCCGGACATCGTCTTCGAGCACCCCGGCAGGGAGACCTTCGGCGCCAGCGTCTACGTCGCCAAGAAGGGCGGCACCATCGTCACCTGTGCCTCCACCAGCGGCTACCAGCACCAGTACGACAACCGTTACCTGTGGATGCACCTCAAGCGGATCGTCGGCAGCCACTTCGCCAACTACCGGGAGGCGTGGGAGGCCAACCGCCTGGTGGCCCTCGGCCTGATCCACCCGACGGTGTCGAGGACCTACCCGCTGGAGCAGACCGGCCAGGCGGCGTACGAGGTGCACCGCAACGCCCACCAGGGCAAGGTCGGCGTGCGCTGCCTCGCTCCCACCGACGGGCTGGGCGTCCGGGACACCGAGCTGCGCTCCCGGCACGAGGACGCGATCAACCGGTTCCGCGGCCACTGAGCCGTCCGGGTGATGCCGGCATGCCCATTGCGGTGAGGCGGCCATTGCCTTTCCACATGGGCGGCGCACCCCCATTCGAGTGACATCGGACAAAGGGCCGCGGGCATCCCCCGCGGCCCTTTTCCCGCTCACTCGGCGTGACCTCGGCCCGCCCGGGACCTGCCAAGATCGCCGATTGGTCCGGTGTCCGCCGAGCGCGGAAGTTGACCATGTAATGAGGACACGAAAGCTCGGGACCGCTCTTGCGAACGACCCCGGGGGGTCTGCAAGTATGTCCCAATGCCCCAGCAGCAGTCCTCCCCTCTCGCGTTCTTCGATAACGCGAACTCGCAGCCAGATTTCACCGTCGGCCTGCGCGGATACAACACCCACCAGGTCGATGACTTCATCGGCCGGATGACCGCCGCGCTGACCCAGTCCGAGCAGGCCCGCGCCGAGGCCGAGCAGCGGATGAACGACGCCCAGCGTCGGCTCCGCCAGGCCGAGCAGCGCCAGAGCGCGCTCGAGCAGAAGCTCACCGACACCAACAAGCAGCTCGAGGAGAACAGCCGGCCGACCCTCTCCGGCCTGGGCACTCGCGTCGAGCAGATCCTGCGGTTGGCCGAGGAGCAGGCCAACGACCACCGCAACGAGGCCAAGCGCGAGTCGGAGGGCATCCTCTCCGCGGCCCGCCTGGAGGCTCGGGAGATCACCGACAAGGCGCGCGCCGAGGCGGCGGCGATGAAGGCCACCGCCGAGCGGGAGGCCGGCAACGTCCGCACCACCGCCGAGCGCGAGGCCGCCGAGGTCCGCGTGCAGGCCCGCCGCGAGGCCGACACCCTGCGCGCCGACGCCGACCGGGAGACCAAGCAGCTGCGTACGGTCACCGCGCACGAGGTGGCTGAGCTGAAGTCCACGGTCGAGCGGGAGGTCGCCACCCTGCGCGCCACCGCCGAGCGGGAGATCACCCAGCAGCGGGCCAAGGCCGCGCGCGAGGCCGAGGAGAAGCGGGCCGAGGCGACCAAGCTGCTCACCGACGCCCGCGACAAGCGGGACAAGGACCTCCAGGCCCTGGAGCTGCAGCTCGCCGAGCGCCGCGAGAAGGCCGAGCGCGAGGAGTCCGAGCGGCACGCCGCGCAGGTCGCGCAGACCCAGAAGCTGGTCGGCGAGGCCGAGCAGCGGGCCCGCGCCGCCCAGGAGCGCGCCAAGGAGATCGAGCAGCGCGCCGAGGCCCGCCGGATCGAGTCCGAGCGCACCGCCAACGAGACCGTCGACAAGGCCAAGGCGCTCGCCGACAAGACCCTCAACGAGGCCAAGGCCGAGGCGAACCGGCTGCTCACCGAGGCGCGCACCGAGGCCGAGCTGACCACCCAGGCGGCCCGCCGCGAGGTCGAGGACCTCACCCGCCAGAAGGACGCCGTCACCTCGCAGCTCGGCCAGATGCTCTCCGGCCTGGCCGGCATCGTGCCGGGTGTGCCGGCCCAGCAGCCGGCCGCCGCACCGGCGAAGCCGGAGGCCGCCAAGGCCGCCGGCACCGAGCAGCGGGCGACCGCGGAGACGGCCAGCTGACCCACCGCACCGTCGGGGCATGAGTTCACGGCGCGGGGTGACACCGGGTGACCGGTGGCGCCCCGCGCCGTATGCGTTTCCCAACCCCTGATACGGCCGGTACGACCGTGATGAAGTAGGTCGCAACAGGGGCGTCCGTATCGCCCCAGCAGGACCGGATGCGTGTGAGGATGGGGGCATGTCGCACGGCGAGGAACTGTTCGCTCTCGGCGGGGACGTGACCACGGAGCCCAGCTTCGAGTCCGCCCTGCGGGGGTACGAGAAACGACAGGTCGACCGGTACGTCGCTCGTGCGGAGCACGAGATCGCGACCCTGACGGCCGAGCGGGAACAGGCGTACACCCAGATCCACAAGCTGGCCGGGCAGGTCGAGCATCTCCAGCGGGACCTGGCCCAGGTGCGCAAGCAGATCGGCGTGGTGGACCGCGCCTCGTTCAAGCACCTGGGACCCCGGGTCGAGCAGATCCTCGCCCTCGCCGAGGAGCAGGCGGACGCCATCCTGAGCGCCGCCAGCGAGGAGATCGAGGCCCGTCGCGCCGCCGCCGAGCACATCATCGACGAGGCCCGCGAGCAGGCCGCCCAGGCGCTCAAGGACTTCGAGATCGCGTTGGCGGCGCGGCGCGCCGAGGAGGAGCGGCACACCGCCGCCCGTAAGGCCGAGTCGGCGGCCGCGCTCAAGAGCGCCAAGGAGGACGCGGCCCGGCTGCGGGCCACGGCCCAGGACGAGTCGAATCGGCTACGCGCCACCGCCCAGGACGAGTCGACCCGGCTGCGCACCGCCGCCCAGGAGGCGCTGACGAAGGCGCAGCAGGAGGCCACCCAGCTCCGCAACACGGCCAAGGAGATCCACAGCCGGGCCCAGCAGGAGGCCACCAAGCTGCGCGAGACGGCCAAGGAGGCGCTGGCGAAGGCGCAGCAGGAGGCCACCGAGCTGCGCGAGGCGGCCAAGGAGGTGCACGCCAAGGCCCAGCAGGAGGCCAAGCGGCTCACCGAGTCGGCGGCCGAGGCCGGGCGGGCGACCCACGCCAAGGCCCTCCAGGAGGCCAAGCGGATCACCGACGACGCCGAGGAGGCCGCGAAGGGCACCCGGGGCCGGGCCCGGCAGGAGGCGCACCGGCTGACCACGGAGGCCGCCGAGACGGCCAAGCGCAGCCGCGCCGAGACCGAGGCGTACGTGCAGCGGATGCGCAGCGAGACCGAGGCGTACGTGCAGCACGCCCGCGCTCAGACGCAGCAGGAGCTGGGCGCCTGGCGGGCGGGCGTGGAGAAGGAGGTCAACGGCCGGCGGGAGGCCGCCGACCGGGAGCTGGCCCAGCGTCGCGCCGCCATCGAGCAGGAGTACGCCAAGCGCCGCGACGAGTTGGAGAAGCAGCACAAGACCCGCCACGACCAGCTGGAGCGGGAGTGGACGGCGCGCCGCGACGAGATCGAGCAGGGCGCCGCCGAGGTCCGGCGGGCGGCCGAGGTCGACGCGCTCACCATGCGGCGCCGGGCCGAGGAGGAGGCCACCACGCTGCTCCAGCGGGCCGAGACGGATGCGGCCGACAAGCGCCGCAAGGCCGACGAGCACGTCGCGGCGTCCCGCCGGCAGTTCGAGGAGTACGCCGCCACCACCCAGCAGCACCTGGCCACCACCAGCAGCACCTGGCCGCGACGCAGCAGGAGGCGGCGGCGGGCCGGCAGCAGCTCGCCCAGGTGATGCTGGAGATCGCGCAGGCCCAGCAGCAGCTCGCCGACCTGCGCCAGGAGACCTGGCAGGCGCGGCAGGAGTCCGACGAGCTCCAGCGGCAGATCACCGAGTTCCAGCTCCGGAAGGTCACCGGGACGGCGGCCGTACCGACGACGGACGGTGCCGCTCCGGCGCTCGCCGGGGTCACCCCGAGCACCGACGGCGCGAAGCCCACCGGCGACGGCGCGAAGTCCAAGGCCGACGCGGTGAAGGCCATCGCCGAGGGCGCGAAAGTCACCGGCGACGGCGCGAAGACCGCACCGGACACGGGCAGAGCCAGGCCGAACGCTGAGCCGGTCGCCGGCACGGACGGGACGAAGCCCAAGGCACGCCCGGCGGCCGAGCCGGTGACCACCGTGGACGGTGCACGGCCAGCGCCGGTGTCGACGGGGGAGCCGACGGTGGCCGCGGTGCCCGGCGCGGGCGGCCGCGAGGCCACCCCGACCAAGATCACCAGCACTGGGGAGAACGGCAAGCGGCCGACCAAGCCGACCACCGACGAGCGCGGCGCCAAGCCGAGCAAGGTCACCGCCGAGTCCGAGTGACCGGGGCCGTTCCGGCGGCGGCGAGCGCCGGAACGGCCGCCCGGCTGAGCTGGGCCAGGATTCGCCCGGCCCCCGCGCGGTGATCCGGCCGTCCGCGTCGCCACCGGCCGGATCGGATCGCCCTGTGCCGTCGAGGTCCTGAGCGTGTCCCGAGTCCTGACGCGCCTCGACCCGGCCCAGGACGGTCCCGATCCACAGCCGTCCCAGCCCCGCCACAATCGCGACCCACGATGGGTCCCGACCCACGACCGTCCGGCCCGCCACGGTCGCGGCCCACGCTCCCGACCTGGACGGCGGCCGGACAATGCGGGCAGGGCTGGCTCGGGCAGTTGCCGGCCACTACCCTCCGGGCAGAGGGCCGGCCCGGGGCTCGGGCCAGGGACGGTCCGACAGGTTCCGGCGTACCGCCGGGACACGATCCGGGGAGGTCGGGTGGGACAGGACGAACCGGTGGAGGGCGAATTTCGGGACGACGCCGGCACCCGACCCACCACGCCCGGTGGGAGACGCAATCAGCGCGACGGAGAGCACCCGTCGACCGACGCCGACCCCACGGACTTCGAGCCCACCGGGGAACGGCCCGCGGCCGGCGCGCACGCGACCACGTCGATCGACGCCGACTCGACGGAATTCGAGCCGGCCGCTCCGGTGGCGACCCCCTCGGGTCGCTACGGCCAGCCGGGGCGGCCGCTGCGGCGGAGCAGCTTCCTGGTCGGCTTCACCGGGGCGCTCGGCGTGCTGCTGGCGTACGCGCTCTATCTGGGCGTCCGCAACGCCGGCGGCATCCTCGTCCTGGTGGTCATCGCGCTCTTCCTGGCGATCGGGCTCAACCCGGCCGTGGTCCGGTTGCGCTCCTGGGGAGTGCCGCACGGTCTCGCGGTGGCGACGGTGGTGCTCACCCTGGTGCTGCTGATCGCCGGCGGCCTGGTGGCGCTCGTGCCCCCGGTGGTGACGCAAACCGGGGATTTCGTCGACCAGATCCCCAGCTACATCGAGGACTTGCGGCGCAACCAGACGGTCAACGACCTGGTGGAACGGTACGACGTGATGGAGCGCGTGCAGTCGGCGGCGAACGCCGACACCGTGGGCCGGGCGCTCGGCGGGGTGCTCGGCGGCGCCCAGCTCATCTTCGGCACCCTGCTCCGGGCGCTCACCGTGCTGGTGCTGACCATCTACTTCCTGGCCTACTTCGACAAGCTGCGCGCCCTGGCGTACGCGCTGGTTCCCCGCTCGCGGCGGCAGCGGGTCAGCCTGATCGGCGACGCGATCCTGACCAAGGTCGGGGCGTACATGGTGGGCGCGCTGAGCATCGCCGTGCTGGCCGGCGTGAGCACCTTCGTCTTCGCGCTGGTCGTCGGGTTGCCGTACCCGTTCGCGCTGGCCGTGGTCGTCGCCGTGACCGACCTGATCCCACAGATCGGCGCCACCCTCGGCGCGGTGATCGTCGCCCTGGTCGGGTTCGCCACCGGAGTGCCGACGGGGATCGCCTGCATGGCCTTCTTCCTGATCTACCAGCAGGTGGAGAACTACCTGATCTACCCGAAGGTGATGCGGCGGTCGGTGGAGGTCAACGAGGTGGCCGCCCTGCTCGCCGCGCTGCTGGGGGTGGCGCTGATCGGCGTGGTCGGCGCGCTGATCGCCATCCCGACGGTGGCGGCGCTCCAGCTCATCCTGCGCGAGGTGGTGCTGCCCCGGCAGGAGGCCCGCTGACCCTCAGTCCCGCACCGGCCCCGGGACGGGCGTGTCGGCGAAGGAGGCCACCGTGCGGTCGGCGTACGCGCTGACGTCGCCGGTCTCCATCGGGCCGTCCCAGGTGGTGGGCAGCGGCAGCGGCACCGCCGGGTTGACCCGCCGGACGATCTCGTCCAGCACCGTCTCGGCGTCGCCCACCCAGAGGTGCTTCGCGCCGGGCACCCCGACCACCTCGGCCTGCGGCACCGCCGCGAAGCGCTCCCGCGCCTCGTCCGGCCGCAGGTAGTCGTCGAACTCGGGCACCAGCGCGGTGAGCGGGGTGCCCGCCTCGGCCCACACCGCGAGATCCGCCGGCTCGGAGAAGCGCAGCGGCGGGGAGAGCAGGATGGCACCGGCCACCGCCGGGTCGCAGCCGTGCTTCAGGGCCAGGTCGGTGCCGAACGACCAGCCCACCAGCCAGATGTTCGGCAGCTCGTGGAACTCGGCGTACTCGATCGCGGCGGCCACGTCGAAGCGCTCCCCCACCGCGGCGTCGAAGGCGCCCTCGCTGGTGCCGCGGACGCTGCTGGTGCCCCGGGTGTTGAACCGGAGCACCGCCAGGTCGGCCAGGGCCGGCAGCCGCCAGGCCGCCTTGCGGAAGACGTGGCTGTCCATCATCCCGCCGTGGGTGGGCAGCGGGTGCAGGCAGACCAGGGTGGCCACCGGCTCCCGGTCGAGCGGCCGGGCCAGCTCACCGACCAGGCGCAGGCCGTCAGCGGTGTGCAGCTCGATGTCCTCCCGGTGGCCGGGCAGGATCGACGACGCGCGGATCGGTGTGCTCACCGCTCAAGTCTGGCGCGACTTCACCACCGCCGCCCGCCCGGGCGGAAACAGGGTGATCCAGATCGCTCAGCCGTACTTCGGCGCGCTGCGTCCGCGCTGGATCGCCGGGCCGCGCCGGTCCCGGGCCCGCCAGCAGCCGCTGTGCCAGTGCCGGCGGTCGGTGAGGTCGCCGGTGCCGTCCGCCGGCCAGGCCACCAGGTGCGCCACCCCGGGGCGGATCTCCTGGTCACAGCCGGGGCAGCGGTACGTCTTGGTGGACGCCCCGCCGCCGATCCCACGTACCTGCCACTCGCCGTCGCGCCACTGCTGCACCGAGGCGACGCCCTGGCGTACGCGGTCGGGCTCCAGGTGGGCGGCGTCGTCCCGGCGGGGACGATTGCGACGGGGACTCACGCTTTCCAGCGTACGGTCCGGCGGCCGGGACCTTCCGCCGGCCGGTGCCCGGTCAGTCCCAGCTCTCCGGCCGGGTGAGGTCGCCCTCGATCCGCGCCCCGCCGAGCACCGTGGCCGCGTCCGACTCGGTGAACCCCTGCTGCGGCCACCCGAAGCGGGCGGTGAGGTGCGCCTTGGGAATGCCGAGCAGCTCCAACTGATCGCCCCGGGGGTGGAGGTAGGCCGCTCTGCCGCCGATCGTCCGGTTACCCGTGCCCCGGCCCCCGGCGATCTCCGAGTGACGCTCCAAGCGGACGTCCATCACCTTTTCCCCCGGCGCGACGACGGTGAGAGTGACGTCCAGCGAGTCGGGGAAGTCGACCACGTTGACCGCGCAGCGCGACAGGAACGCGTCGGCCGGCAGCATGGTGAGCCGGAGCGGGGTGGCGCACCGGTGCGCCTGGTCCATCCGCAGCGCACCGACGGCCGTCCGCACGGCGGTGGCGTCCGGACCGACGGTGGTGGCCCGGGCGTGCAGCGGCCCGAGCCGCCAGCGCAGCACCCAGCCCGGCTCGCCGCCGGGGCCGGCCGCGGGAGCCGTTCGGCCCGCCCGTCGAAGTCGGCCGACGTGGTCCGGTCCGGGCCATAGATCATGCCCTCGTGGCGGGCCTGCTCGACCTCAGTCGGGTCGGGCGCCACGTCGATCGCCACCCGCCGCCCGCCGGTGACCTCCACCAGGACGCTCTCCACCCCGCGCCCGGACTCCCAGCCGAGGTAGCGCGCCGCGGGTGGTGTCCACCCCGAAGTGCAGCAC
>NZ_JAEVHN010000231.1:0-8785 GCF_016803375.1 Micromonospora sp. 4G55 | reverse complement strand
CGGTGCTGCTGGGTGCGGTGGCGCCCTGGTGGGCGGGGTGGTCGGCGGTGGCGACGCGGCGCTGGGCGCGGCGGCCGGGGTGGCGGTGACGGCGGCCAGCTATACGCTGACCACCGTGGTGCTGGCCTGGGCCGACGCGGTCAACCCGCAGCTGGTGCTCCCGTTCGGACTCGGCCTGTACGCCGCCAAGTTCACCCTGCTGGGGGTCGTGATGGTGGCCGTGGCGTCGACCGGCTGGGCCGGGCTGCTCCCGCTCTGCCTCGGCATCGCGGCGGGCGTGGCGGTCTGGACCGGGGTGCACATCTGGTGGCTGACCAGGGTGCACCGGCGCGGGGTCGCCGGCTGACGGCTCGGGCGCACACCGAGCGTGGTCGATTCGTGGCGGCGTCCCACCTGGCGGACGACGCGCGCGTCTGTCCACCTTCGGTCATTCTCTGGGTGGCGGAAGGGGAGTAGCGTGCCTCCAGACGACGCGCCCGCCAAAGGCCCACACAACGACGGTTGTGCGGGGGTGAGGCACAGCCTCGTCTTCCCGACTGATATCGTTCGCCCCGTCATGGCTGGTGACCAAACCCCCCAACCCAATGGCGGCTCAGGCGACGTTCCGTCCGGTGCCGGCCAGGGTTGGACCGCGCTCGGATACCTCATCACGGGCATGGTCTTCTGGGGTTTCATCGGCTGGCTGGTCGACCAGTGGCTCGACACCGGAGGCATCGCCACCGGGATCGGCGTCGTGCTCGGCATGGCCGGGGGAATCATCCTGGTCGTCCGCCGACTCGGCACGCCTACTTAGGAAGGGACGCGGTGTTCGGACAGGCGAACGTCCTGGCAGCGGGCCAGGCGGCATTCCCACCCAGTGTGGAGGACTTCTACCTGCCCAGCATCCTGCCCTGGGGTGGGCACGACTCCTACTGGTTCACCAAGATCACGGCGATGGTCTGGATCGCGGTCGGCGTCCTGATCATCTTCTTCCTGGCCAGCTACCGGAAGCCGCAGCTGGTCCCGACGAAGAAGCAGTGGTTCGCCGAGTCGATCTACGGCTTCGTGCGGAACAACATCGCGGTCGACATGATCGGGCACGCGGGAGTGCGGTTCGCGCCGTACTTCACCACGCTGTTCTGCTTCATCCTGCTGACCAACTTCTTCGCGATCCTGCCGGGCTTCCAGATCTCGCCGAACTCGCACATCGCCTTCCCGGCGATCCTCGCGGTGATCAGCTACGTGCTCTTCATCTACGCCGGCATCAAGCACCACGGCTTCGGCAAGTTCGTCAAGAACTCGCTGATCCCGCCGGCGCCCTGGTACATCCTGCCGCTGCTGATCCCGATCGAGTTCTTCTCGACCTTCCTCGTCCGGCCGTTCTCGCTGGCCGTCCGTCTCTTCGCGAACATGTTCGCCGGCCACATGCTCCTGCTGGTCTTCACGCTCGGCGGCTTCGCGATGCTCAGCGCCAACACCTGGCTGGCCCCGGTCTCGGTGCTGTCCTGGGTGATGACCATCGCGCTGACCTTCCTCGAGTTCCTGGTGATCGTCCTGCAGGCGTACGTCTTCACGGTGCTGACCGCCAGCTACGTGCAGGGCGCGCTCGCCGACGAGCACTGATCCACTTTGCACCAACCGTTGTCGTCCCGCGTGACCGTCACGCGTGATAACCAGGAGGAACCACACCAATGGACGCTAGCGTTCTCGCCGCGGTAGAGGGCAGCACCGCCGCCATCGGCTACGGCCTCGCGGCCATCGGCCCGGGCATCGGCGTCGGCCTGGTCTTCGCCGCCTACATCCAGTCGACCGCCCGCCAGCCGGAGTCGTCCCGGATGACCCTGCCGTACGTCTGGATCGGCTTCGCCGTCATCGAGGCCCTCGCGCTGCTGGGTATCGCCTTCGGCTTCATCTGGGCTGGCGCCTGATCCACCCCTGTTGACCGGGAGGTAACCATGTACCACCTGCTCGCCGCCGAAGGTGGTGAAACGGCCCACAACCCGATCGTCCCGCTGTGGCAGGAGCTCGTGGTCGGGACGGTCGCCTTTGCCGTGCTCTGCTTCGTGCTGATGAAGTTCGTCTTCCCCCGCATGGAGCAGACGTTCCAGGCGCGGGTCGACGCGATCGAGGGTGGCATCAAGCGCGCCGAGGCCGCCCAGGCCGAGGCCAACCAGCTCCTCGAGCAGTACCGCGCGCAGCTCGCCGAGGCGCGCACCGACGCCGCCAAGATCCGGGACGACGCCCGGGCCGACGCCGAGGGCATCCGCCAGGACATCCTCGCCAAGGCGCGGGAGGAGTCGACCGGATCATCGCGGCGGGCAAGGAGCAGCTCGCCGCCGAGCGGGCCACCATCGTGCGCGAGCTGCGCACGGAGGTCGGCACGATCGCGGTCGACCTGGCCAGCAAGATCGTCGGTGAGTCGCTCGCCGACGAGGCTCGTCGCAAGGGCACCGTCGACCGGTTCCTGAGCGGTCTCGAGAGCGCGGGGGCCCGCTGATGCAGGCCGCCAGCCGGGAGTCGTACAAGGTCGCGGCGGAGCACCTCGACGCGTACGCGCGCAGTGCCGACCCGGTCGCGGTGGCCCACACCGCGAACGACCTGCTCGCCGTCGCCGGCCTGCTCCGGCGGGAGCCGCGGCTGCGGCGGGCGCTCTCGGACCCCGCCCGGTCCGCCGCGGACCGCGCCGGTCTGCTCGGCGAGATGCTGCGGGGCAAGATCGGCGAGGGCGCGCTCGACCTGCTCGCCTCGCTGGTCTCCGGCCGTTGGTCGGCGCCGTCGCAACTGCTCGACGGCGCCGAGCGGCTCGGCGTGGAGGCCGTGCTGGCCAGCGTCGACGCCGCGGGCGACCTGGGCGAGGTCGAGGACGAGCTGTTCCGTTTCGGGCAGGTCGTCGCCGGCCAGCCCGAGCTCTCCGCGGTGCTGTCGAACCCGGTCGCGCCGGTGGACCAGCGGGGTGTCCTGGTCGGCGAGCTGCTGGCCGGCAAGGCCAAGCTGGCCACCGTCCGCCTCATCGAGGTGGCGCTGGCCGGCTTCGGGGGGCGCTCCTTCACCGGATCGCTCACCCGGCTGGTCGAACTCGCCGCCGAACGGCGGGACCGCCAGGTGGCCTACGTCACCGTGGCAGCCCCGTTGACTGACGAGGAGGAGCGACGCCTGGGTGCCCGCCTCTCCGCGATGTACGGTCGAGAGGTTTCCGTCAAGCAGACGGTCGACCCGGAGGTGCTCGGTGGGGTGAGCGTGCAGGTCGGCTCCGACCTGTACGACGGCACCGTCCTGCGCCGCCTCAACGAGACCCGCAACGCGCTCGCGAAGCGCTGACCAGCGTCTCCGCAGCCCCTGATCGACGCCATTCGGACCGGTCGGTACTAGGTATCCCGGGACCCTGATACTTAAGGAAGCAGAGGATGGCCGAGCTGACCATCTCGACGGAGGAGATCCGCGGCGCCCTGGAGCGCTACGTCTCCTCCTACACGTCCGACGTCTCCCGCGAGGAGGTCGGCACCGTCGCCGACACCGGCGACGGCATCGCCCACGTCGAGGGCCTGCCCTCGACCATGACCAACGAGCTCCTGGAGTTCGAGGACGGCACGCTCGGCGTGGCGCTGAACCTCGACGTCCGGGAGATCGGTGTCGTCGTTCTCGGTGACTCCGCCAAGCTGGAGGAGGGGCAGCGCGTCAAGCGCACCGGCCGGGTGCTCTCCGTGCCGGTCGGCGACGCCTTCCTCGGCCGTGTGGTCGACGCGCTCGGCCAGCCGATCGACGGGCTCGGTGACATCGCCAACGAGGGCTTCCGCGAGCTGGAGCTCCAGGCCCCGAACGTGATGTCCCGGCAGTCCGTCGACGAGCCGCTGCAGACCGGTATCAAGGCGATCGACGCCATGACCCCGGTCGGTCGGGGCCAGCGTCAGCTGATCATCGGTGACCGGAAGACGGGTAAGACCACGGTCGCCCTGGACACCATCCTCAACCAGCGCGACAACTGGCGCTCCGGCGACCCGAAGAAGCAGGTCCGCTGCATCTACGTCGCCATCGGCCAGAAGGCCTCCACGATCGCCTCGATCAAGGGCATCCTGGAGGAGGCGGGCGCGATGGAGTACACCACCATCGTGGCCTCCCCGGCCTCCGACCCGGCCGGCTTCAAGTACCTCGCCCCCTACACCGGCTCGTCCATCGGGCAGCACTGGATGTACGGCGGCAAGCACGTCCTGATCGTCTTCGACGACCTGAGCAAGCAGGCCGAGGCGTACCGCGCCGTGTCGCTGCTGCTGCGTCGCCCGCCGGGCCGCGAGGCGTACCCGGGTGACGTCTTCTACCTGCACTCCCGTTTGCTGGAGCGCTGCGCGAAGCTCTCCGACGAGCTGGGTGGCGGTTCGATGACCGGTCTGCCGATCATCGAGACGAAGGCCAACGACATCTCGGCCTTCATCCCGACCAACGTCATCTCGATCACCGACGGGCAGATCTTCCTCGAGACCGACCTGTTCAACCAGGGCGTCCGGCCGGCCATCAACGTCGGCACCTCGGTCTCCCGGGTCGGTGGCGCCGCGCAGGTGAAGCCGATGAAGAAGGTCGCCGGTTCGCTCCGGCTCAACCTGGCCCAGTTCCGCGAGCTGGAGGCGTTCGCCGCCTTCGCCTCCGACCTGGACAAGGCCTCGCAGAACCAGCTGAACCGCGGTTCGCGCCTGGTCGAGCTGCTCAAGCAGCCGAACTACTCGCCGTACCCGGTGCAGGAGCAGGTCGTCTCCGTCTGGGCCGGCACCGAGGGCAAGCTGGACGACGTCCCGGTCGGCGAGATCCGTCGCTTCGAGTCGGAGTTCCTCCAGTACCTGCGCCACAAGCACGAGGGCGTGCTGGCCGGGATCGCCGACAACCAGTGGAACGACGACATCATCTCCTCGCTGGACTCGGCGATCACCGAGTTCAAGCAGGTCTTCCTGGGCAAGGAGGACGAGCGTCGGATCAACGAGGCCCCGGCCGCGCCGCTCGCGGGCGAGGAGAACCGCGAGACGGTGACCCGCTTCCGCGACGGCACGACCGACCGCCCGGCCGAGAGCTGATCCATGGCGGCCCAGGTTCGCGTTCTTCGTCAACGAATCCGCTCGGCGAAGTCGATGAAGAAGATCACCAAGGCGATGGAGCTCGTCGCGACGAGCCGGATCGCCAAGGCCCAGGCCCGGGTGGAGGCGTCGCTGCCGTACGCCCGGGCCATCACCGGGGTGCTCACGGCGCTGGCGTCCAACGCGCGGATCGACCACCCGCTGCTCACCCCGCGCGAGCGGGTGCGGCGGGCCGGCGTCCTGCTGGTCACCAGCGACCGGGGCCTGGCCGGCGGCTACAGCTCGAACGCGATCAGGACGGCCGAGTCGCTGATCGCCCGGCTCAAGGCCGACGGCAAGGAGCCGGTGCTCTACGTCATCGGGCGTAAGGGTGTCGGGTTCTACCGGTTCCGTAACCGCGAGATGGCGGCCAACTGGACCGGCTTCTCCGAGCAGCCGTCCTTCGCCGACGCCCGCGAGGTGGGCGAGACGCTGATCAAGGCGTTCTCGGCCGGTGCGGACGACGTGGACGGTCAGGCCGGGGCGGACGGGGTGCTCGGGATCGACGAGTTGCATATCGTCTACACCGAGTTCCACTCCCTGATGACGCAGACGCCGGTTGCGAAGATCATCGGCCCGATGCAGGTCGAGGACCGTCCGCGGTCCGAGGGGCTGCTGCCGGCGTACGAGTTCGAGCCGGAGGCGGAGGCGCTGCTCGACGCGCTGCTGCCGAAGTACATCAACACGCGGATCTACGCGGCGTTGATCGAGTCGGCGGCGAGCGAGTCGGCGGCCCGTCGGCGGGCGATGAAGAGCGCCACCGACAACGCCGAAGAGATGATCGAGAAGTACACGCGCGAGATGAACTCGGCCCGCCAGGCCGGGATCACCCAGGAGATCAGCGAGATCGTCGGCGGCGCGAACGCGCTGGCCGCGTCGGGAAGTGAAGTGTGATGACTGCCCCAGTAGAGACCAAGACGGCCACGGGTCGCGTGGTCCGGGTCATCGGCCCGGTCGTCGACGCCGAGTTCCCGCGCGACGCCATGCCGGCCCTGTTCAACGCCCTGCACGTCAACGTGACGCTCTCCGGCGGTGAGAAGAAGCTGACCCTGGAGGTCGCCCAGCACCTGGGTGACAACATGGTCCGCGCCATCTCGATGCAGCCGACCGACGGCCTGGTCCGCGGCTCGGAGGTGCGCGACACCGGCTCGGGTATCAAGGTTCCGGTCGGCGACGCGGTCAAGGGCCACGTGTTCAACGCGATCGGCGAGGTCCTCAACCTCACCGAGGGCGAGACGCTGAGCCCGGACGACCACTGGCAGATCCACCGCAAGGCCCCGGCCTTCGCGGACCTGGAGCCGAAGACCGAGATGCTGGAGACCGGCATCAAGGTCATCGACCTGCTCGCCCCGTACGTCAAGGGCGGCAAGATCGGCCTGTTCGGCGGTGCCGGCGTGGGCAAGACGGTGCTCATCCAGGAGATGATCACCCGTGTCGCCCGTAACTTCGGTGGTACCTCGGTCTTCGCCGGCGTGGGTGAGCGCACCCGCGAGGGCAACGACCTCATCGCCGAGATGACCGAGTCCGGCGTCATCGACAAGACCGCGCTGGTCTACGGCCAGATGGACGAGCCGCCGGGCACCCGGCTGCGGGTCGCGCTGTCCGCGCTGACGATGGCGGAGTACTTCCGCGACGTGAAGAAGCAGGAGGTGCTGCTCTTCATCGACAACATCTTCCGCTTCACCCAGGCCGGTTCCGAGGTCTCCACGCTGCTCGGCCGCATGCCGAGCGCCGTGGGTTACCAGCCGACCCTGGCCGACGAGATGGGCGAGCTCCAGGAGCGGATCACCTCCGTCCGGGGCCAGGCCATCACCTCGATGCAGGCGATCTACGTGCCCGCCGACGACTACACCGACCCGGCGCCGGCCACCACGTTCGCCCACCTCGACGCGACCACCAACCTGGAGCGGTCGATCTCCGACAAGGGCATCTACCCGGCCGTGGACCCGCTGGCGTCCTCGTCCCGGATCCTCGCCCCGGAGTTCGTCGGCCAGGAGCACTTCCAGGTCGCCACCGAGGTGAAGCGGATCCTGCAGCGCTACAAGGACCTGCAGGACATCATCGCCATCCTCGGCATCGAGGAGCTCTCCGAGGAAGACAAGATCACCGTGGCCCGGGCCCGGCGGATCGAGCGCTTCCTGTCGCAGAACACCTACGCCGCCGAGCAGTTCACCGGCGTGCCGGGCTGACGGTCCCGATCAGCGAGACCATCGAGGCGTTCAAGAAGATCAGCGAGGGCGAGTACGACCACTTCCCCGAGCAGGCCTTCTTCATGTGCGGCGGTCTCGAGGACCTGGAGCGCAAGGCGAAGGAACTGATGTCGGAGGGCTGAGAACTCCGCCACAACTGACGAAGGCCACCCCGGTCCGCCGGGGTGGCCTTCGGCCGTTCCGAGCCTGTTCGGACCGGGTGTCCGATTGTCGGGTGAGCGAATTCCCACGGCGGCGGGGTACCGTTTCGAGCGCGACGCCCGCCAATCGGCGTCGATCCGGTGCAACTTTTCGGCTGCGTCCGCCCGTCCTTGTGTCGTGGGCGTGACGACGAATGGAGAAGCTCGTGGGTGAGGCCGGCAAGGGCGGCGGCAAGCCGTCCATGTGGTCGGGCGTGCCGCGGTGGGCCAGGACGTGCACGATCTTCGGCGCCGTGCTCATGCTGCTCAGCGGCGTGGTGCTGGTCGGCTACGAGGCGCTGCTGGCCCGGTACGAGGGCGCCGTCGGCAAGGCCGACCTCTTCGGCGACCAGGCGGCCGGGGCGCAGGAGCGCAAGAGCGACGTCAAGGGCCCGCTCAACATCCTGCTGGTCGGCATCGACCCGCGCAAGCCGGAGGACCGGCCGCTGGCCGACTCGATCATGGTGCTGCACGTGCCGGCGTCGATGGACCGGGCGTACCTGTTCTCCCTGCCCCGCGACCTCTACGTCGACATCCCCGAGTTCGACAAGGCCGGCTACGGCGGCGGCAGCGGGAAGCTCAACGGGGCCATGTCGCACGGCAGCGTCGTGCAGGGGCAGAACCCGAGCGCCCCGCAGGGCTTCGAGCTGCTCGCCAAGACCGTGCAGAACGTGACCGGCATCGAGCGGTTCGACGCCGGCGCGATCATCAACTTCACCGGCTTCCAGAAGATCGTCGACGCGATGGGCGGCGTCGACATGTACATCGAGCGGGACGTGAAGTCCGAGCACCGCGAGCCGGACGGCACGCACCGCAAGGGCAACCCGTACGGCGAGGGGTACATCGGGCCGCAGGCGGAGTACAAGAAGGGCAACCAGCACCTGAGCGGCTGGCAGGCGCTGGACTACGTGCGGCAGCGCTACCCCAAGAACGGCGTCCCGGACGCCGACTACGGCCGCCAGCGCCACCAGCAGCAGTTCATCAAGGCGATGGTCAACCAGGCGTTCAGCGCCGACGTGGTGACCAACCCGATCAAGCTGGACCGGGTGATCCGGGCCGCCGGCCAGTCGCTGACCTTCAACGGCCGGGGCAACAGCGTGGTCGACTTCGCCATCGCCCTCAAGGGCGTCCGGTCGGAGAACGTCGAGCTGATCAAGCTGCCGGGGGAGGGGATCGGCACCGGCAGCGCGTACCGGGGCGAGCGGCTGCTGCCGGCCGCGGACGACTTCTTCACCGCGCTGAAGAACGAACAGCTCGACGCATTCCTGCTCGAACACCCGGAGTTCCGCAACCGGAACAAGTGACCCCCGCGCCAAGGCCG
>NZ_JAEVHN010000230.1:0-8836 GCF_016803375.1 Micromonospora sp. 4G55 | reverse complement strand
TCATGCTGGAGAGCTTCCTGCTCGAAGGCCGCCAGGACCTGGACCCGACCCGGGAGCTGACCTACGGCCGCTCGGTCACCGACGCCTGCCTCGGCTGGGTGGTCGACGCCAGCCACCCAACAGCGGCAAGGACCACCGCAACCAGCCGAAGGTCGCCGCCGACGTGGCCGCCCAGCTCGCGGCCGGCAGCGCGGGATCGTCGGCATCATGCTGGAGAGCTTCCTGCTCGAAGGCCGCCAGGACCTGGACCCGACCCGGGAGCTGACCTACGGCCGCTCGGTCACCGACGCCTGCCTCGGCTGGGACACCACGGCCGAGGTCCTGGACCACCTGGCCGCCGCCGTCCGGGCCCGTCGGGCGACCCTGCCGACCCCCGCCTGAGCGGCTGTCGGGAGACCCGACAGCCTCTGCACGGGTTTGGGCGATTCGGGCGGGGGTAGCTGGGCGGAGTGACCGATGACGCACCGGTGACCGACGAGGTCGACACCCGGCAGCTCGACGAGCTGCTCGACGACATCTACCACGGCCAGGAGCGGATCAGCCAGGCGGACATCTACCGCCGGGCGGTCGCCGCGGAGCTGCCGCCGACGCTGCTCGCCCGGATCGCCGCGCTCCCGCAGGGCGAGTACGCGGCGGACGAGGCGGCCGACCTGCTGGGTGGTTCGGTGGCCTGAGCGCGCGACGCACGGGGGTGGACGAGGACGACGAGAGGACGACGGCATGACGCACCACGAGGGGCACGAGCACGAGTCCGTGCCGGCGCTCGGCCAGCCCCCGGAGGGCCGGGACACCACCCCCGAGCCGGACTTCGCCAACGAGCACGACCGCACCGCGGTCGACCGCGACGTGATCACCGACGAGGACTCCGACGAGCGTGAGCCGGAGGCCTCGCGCGGCTGGGCCGGCGAGGACCACGGCACCACCCCGACCTGAGCGGGACGACGCGAACGACGCGAAAGGGGGCCGGCGCCGCGCCGGCCCCCTTCGCGTACGGGTCAGTTCTCGTCGTGGTCCCCGCCCTCGGCGGCCCGCTGGGCGACGGCGTACCCCATCTGGAGGAAGTCCGAGGCGGCGACCGCGGTCAGCGCGGTGGCCACCAGCCGGGTCAGCCGGGGCGCGAGCACCAGGCCGCCAGTGAGGCCGGTGGCCACCCAGACGGCCAGGCAGAACGGGCAGCTCAGCAGCTCGCCGATGGCGTGCCGGGTCGAGCTGCCCCGGTCCCGGACGTGTTCCATCACCTCGCCGCTGCCGATCGGGTGGTCGTAGCGGGTGAACGGGGCTCGCAACGGGCTGGTGATCGCGTCCTTGGAGAGCAGCCGGCTGAGCTTGTGCGTGGCGATGGAGAGCAGCACCACGTCGGCCGGGGCGGGCCGTCCGGCACCGGCCGGCCGGTCGCCCGGACCACGCCGGCCAGGGACGCGGTGACCGTGGCGTACGTGCCCATCGCGGCCAGGTAACCGCCCAGCGGCCGGTGCTCGTGCGGCGCGTACGCCTGGCGCAGCCGCGCCACCTTCTGCTTCAGGCCGCCCTGGGTCACCACGTCTCCTCGTTGTTCGTCACGTTCCGCTCAACCCGCGGTCAGGTTGTCGGCCACCTCGCGGGCGAGGTTGGCCAGGGTCTCGTCGGCCAGGCCGTTGTCCCCGCCGGTGAGGTCGAGGCGGACCCGGGACCCGCCGGCGTCGGCCTGCTCCACCTGGATCTCCGCCGACCACCCGGGGGCGGAGTCGCTGCTCCACCGGGCCCGCAGGTCGTCGGCGCTGGCCTGGGGGCGCTCCCCACCGTCGGACCGCAGCGGCTCCGGCAGCCAGGCCGAGGCCCGGTCCGGGTCGGTCGCGGTGTTGAACACCACCTCGGGCGGCGCGGACATCCCGCGCTCGGCGTGCGTGCCCATCAGGCGTCCCGCAGCCGGCTCGGGTCCACCTCGCGCCCGGGGTGCCGGGCCAGGTACTCGGTCTCCAGCTCGGCGGTGCGGCGCAGGTGGTTGGCGAGCGCGGAGTCGGCCGCGTGGCGCAGCGTGTCCAGCCGGGTGCGGTGCAGGCTCTGCAGCTCCCGGATCAGGTCCTCGTCGTCCAGCTCCGCCGGGTCCACCCCGAGCAGCTCACCGTCGACGTGCGCGCCGGAGGCCGACGTGTCGTGGGCGTGGTCACCGTCCCACTCCGTCATCCGCTGCTCCGGGCTGACGTCACCGGACTGGCGTACTGATTCGGTCATGTCGCCCCCTCGGGCTCGTTCGGGCTGGCATCTAGACGGATGCCCAGCCGGGGTGTCACCAAACCCTCCTACGACACCGCGTCGGAGACGCCCGGCCGTCCCGGTACGCTCGATGCCATGAAACGGCTCTGGACACCGGCGTGGATCGCCCGCCACGTGGCCATGGTCGTGCTGGTCGTCGGTTTCCTGGCGCTGGGCTGGTGGCAGATCAGCCGGGCGGCCTCGGGCAACACGCTGAGCTGGGCGTACGCCGTGGAGTGGCCGATCTTCGCCGGCTTCGTGGTCTTCGTCTGGTGGCGTGAGGTCCGGCACACGCTGCGCGGCCCGGCCGTCGCCGCGCCGGAGACGGCCGGTGGCACCGCGCCGGAGCCGGGTGCCCCGGCGGTACGCCGCCCGGTGCGGGTGGCCCGGGTGCCGGCTCCGGTCCACGCCCCGGACGACGCGGACCTGACCGAGTACAACCGCTACCTGACATGGTTGAACGCCAATCCGGGCGCGAGGCCCGGCGACTATCCCGGCTGAGGCCGGTGCGGAAGGACGGACGACGGTGGGCGGAGCCCTTACCCGGTACCGCGTGATCGCCTGGATCGTGGGCGTGGCGCTGGCCGTGCTGGTGCTGATCGGCATGCCGCTGAAGTACGCGTTCGACGAGCCGATCGTGGTGGCGGTCGTCGGCACCGCGCACGGCTGGCTCTACATGCTGTACCTGGCCGCCACCTTCGACCTGGGGCGCCGGGTGAACTGGCCGCTCAAGCGGATGCTGCTGGTGATGCTCGCCGGCACGGTGCCGTTCGTGTCGTTCGTCGCCGAGCGCAAGGTCACCCGCGAGCTCGCCGCCCGGCAGCCGCAGGCCCCGGAGCCGGTCGCCGCGCGCTAGGCGGCGAGGGGGCTGCGGTCTAGGCCCGTCGGGGCTGCGGTCGCCAGTAGCCGGCCGCGGTGGCCGGGTCCTCCGCGTCGGGATACCGGTGCAGCTCCCGGGCCCGGTTCAGCGCCCGGCTGACCTGGTCGAACTGCCGCTCGTCGTCGCTGCTGAACAGCAGCACCTCGACGCCGCCGCAGTGCCCCCACAACTCGTACGCCGGCGGCCGCCAGCGGTCGCGGCCAGCGCCAGCAGCACCGGCAGCAGGAACACCACCCCCAAGGTCAGGTACGCCCCGGCGGTGAGCCGTTGCAGCCCGCCGGTGAAGCCGAGCAGCACGCCGACGCCGGTGATCAGGGTGGCGGTCACCGCGGCGGCGCGCACGGCCAGCCGGTCGTGCGGCCCGCGCCCCACCCGCAGGTGGGTGAGGTCGGCGACGGCGAAGGTGTTCCGACCGACGGTGAACTGTTCGGTGGTCACCACGATCCCCGGGCGCGCGTAGAGCAGGGTCGTCCCGCGCGACGAGCGCGGCGGGCGGGTGGCGGAGCGGTCTGCCTGCTGCACGGCGTCCTCCCAGGGGCCGGCGGCGTCGGCTCTCCCACCGCCCCGTGCCTGCTCACGGCGGGATTCCCGGCACCGGGTTCCATTCTGTTGCCCGCCTGCCAGCCGTGCCGGTCGGATTTCCGCCTCCGCCACGCCCGGCGGATCAGGACCGCCCGCATCCGGCCTCCATTTCGGGTTTGTCCGGCGATCGTCGCTCACGTGCCACGACATCCGTCCAGAACGACGAATCCGGCGCAAGCGGCCAAGAGCGACGAAGTGCCCGCGACACGCTGCACGCCACGCCACAACGGCGTCAGGGGATGTCACGCTGCGCAGCGGCCTTTCCTGCCCCTTTGCCAACTTTCGCCCCGGCTTCCCCTGCGCGTCACTCCCGTCCCGGGTTACGTTGGGCGGGCCGGCGCGGTCGGCCGCCATCCGTCCGGATGGCCCCGAGCCGGTGCCGTCGGGGGCGTCAGCATCCCCCGAGGGCCCGTGGAGAGGAGCCTTCCGCTCTTGTCGTCCTTACGGATGCTGGTGCGAACGCTCACGGTCGCCGGCCTCACGGCCGCGCTGATCGCCCCGTCGTCGGTGGCTCGGGCCGAGCCGTCGGTGGCCGAGCTGACCGCACGGATCGAGAAGTCCTCGACCGAGCTGGAACGGGTCGTCGAGTCCTACAACAAGCTCAACGAGGAGATCAAGGCCAACAAGGAGACCGCGGCCGCGCTGCACGCGCGGATCGGTCCGCTCGAGGAACAGACCGCGCGGAGCCGGGCGGACGTCGGACAGCTGGCCGTCACCGCGTACAAGACCGGCGGCCTGCGGACCGCGCAGGCGCTGCTGGAACCGGGCGGGTCCGTCTCCCTGCTGGACCGGCTCAGCACGATCGACCGGCTCACCCGGGAACGCCAGGACCGCATCGCCGGCTTCACCACCAGCCAACGCAAGCTGGTCGACGAGAAGAACCGGCTGGACGCGACGCTGGCCCGGGAGGCCGCACAGGCGCGCAGCATCGCGAACACCAGGAAGAAGATCGAGCGCGACCTGGCCGGCCTCTACGAGCTGCGCCGGGAGGCGTACGGCCGGGCCACCGAGGCGCCGAGCCCGCGGCCGGCCGCCCGCTCCGCCCCCGACGCGCCCGCCGTGGCGGGCAACGCGGGGGTCGCGGTGCGCTACGCGTACGGGGCGATCGGCAAGCCGTACGTCTGGGGCGCCGACGGTCCCGGCGGTTACGACTGTTCCGGGCTCACCTCCGCCGCCTGGCGGGCGGCCGGCAAGTCCCTGCCGCACAACACCCGGATGCAGTGGGGGGTGGTCACCCACATCGGCCGCGGGGACCTGCGCCCCGGCGATCTGGTCTTCTACAGCGGCCTGGGCCACATGGCCCTGTACGTCGGTGGCGGCCAGATCATCGACGCGCCCAGCGCCGGGCGCAACGTGCTCAAGCGGGACATGGACATCATGCCCATCCAGGGCTACGGCCGGGTCCGCTGACCCCAACCCACAACACGGCGAACGCCGGCGTCCCCCTATCGGACGCCGGCCGTTCGCCGTCATTACTACCAGGTCAGGCTGCCTGCAGCCCCTCGGCGCGGGCCAGCTCGCGGAGCCGGCCGAGGGCCTGGATCTCCAGCTGGCGGATCCGCTCCCGGGAGAGCGAGAAGCGCGACGCGACCTCGGTGAGCGAGTGCTCCCGACCGTCCTCGAGCCCGTACCGGGCCCGCATGATGCCAGCCGACCGGTCGTCGAGGTGGTTGAGCAGACCCTCGATCCGCTGCCGCTCCAGACCGGTGAGGACGATCTCCTCCGGCGACGGGGCGTCGCTGTCGGCGACCAGGTCGCCGAGCTTGGTGTCGCCGTCGTCGCCGACCGGGGTGTCCAGCGACACCGTGTCCTGCGACCAGCGGACCAGCTCGTTGACCCGCTCGACGGTGACGCCGAGGGCCGCCGCGATCTGCTCCGGCTCCGGGTCGCTGCCCAGCTCACGGGTGAGCTGCCGGGCCACGTTGCGCATCCGGTTGACGTCCTCGACCAGGTGCACCGGCAGTCGCACGGTCCGCTCCTGCTGGGCGATCGCCCGGCTGATGGCCTGACGGATCCACCAGGTCGCGTACGTCGAGAACTTGTAGCCGCGCTCGTAGTCGAACTTCTCCACCGCGCGGACCAGGCCGGTGTTGCCCTCCTGGATCAGATCCAGCATGGGCATCCCGGACCGGACGTAGCGGCGGGCGATCGAGACGACCAGCCGCAGGTTGGCCCGGATGAAGAGATCCTTGGCGCGCTCGCCCTCGACGACCAGGCGCTCCAGGTCGTCCCGGTCGACGCCCTCGGGGACGCGGTCCTCGCCGAGCAAGTGCTCGGCGTACAGGCCGGCCTCGATGGCCTTGGAGAGATCGACCTCCTTGGCGGCGTCCAGCAGCGGCGTCCGGGAGATCTCGTGAAGGTAGACGCCGACCAGGTCGCGCTCCTCGGCGACCTCGTCGTCCGCATGCCGATGTTCTTGTCCACGTTACCCACGGTCCCCTCGCTCGCCGCCGGTTGCCCGGTTCCTTGCCATCCCCACGTCCATCGGCCCTCCCCCGTAACCTCCGCTGTGCCCGTCGGTGCTGACACCTACACAACAGATGAGACGTGTCGGGGATTCCATGTCGTGAGTCGAAAGTGTCACGAATGCCTGAGTATCAGCTGAAAGCCAAGTCCACGTTTGCTGTCAGCGCCCATTCGGGGCTCACCGAGTCCGCACCACGAACAGGCTGGCGGATCGGGGGAAATCGACCTCCGCCCCTGGCAATCGCACCATTGCGACCCCAACGACGCAGCGACCCTCGTCACCGCCCGGCTGCGATCCTGGTCACTGCCAGATACGCGCCGGTGTACCGGTCGGTTCATCCGCTCCGGGATTGATTACCCCACGCCCTGGACAACAATCCGGGCGTGCGGGACGTCCCATCCGCGACGTGTTCCACGTCTCACCCGGTCCAGTGGGCGGACCGGGGAGGCGGAGGGGGTCAGGAGGCGAGCAGGGCGAGCGCGCCGCGCACCTGGTGCGCGCTGCGGGCCAGGGCGGCCCGGGCGGCGGACACCTCGGCCCCGGAGACCAGCGAGACCAGGGCGGTCTTGAGATCGCCGGCGGCCTCGTGCAGGGCCCTCCGGCAGATCTCCTCCGAGCAGTTGGTGGCCTCCATCAGGATGGAGATCATCCGCCCGCGCAGCTTCGCGTTGGTGGCCACCATGTCGATCATGAGGTTCGAGTAGACCCGGCCGAGGCGCACCATCACGGCCGTGGAGAAGCTGTTCAGCACCAACTTCTGCGCGGTGCCCGCCTTCATCCGGGTCGACCCGGTGACCACCTCCGGTCCCGTGTCCACCCCGATGAACACGTCGACCGAGGAGGCGGCCGCCGCCTCCGGGTTCGCACAGAGCAGCACCGTGGCGGCACCCTGCGCCCGGGCTGCGGCGAGCGCCCCGAGGACGTACGGGGTGCGCCCGCTGGCCGCCAGGCCGACGACCAGGTCGCCCGGTCGTACGCACTCGGCCGCCTCGGCGGCGCCGCCGCGCTCGTCATCCTCGGCGTCCTCGACCGCGCGCAGCATCGCGTCCGGGCCGCCGGCCAGGTGGGCGCAGAACCAGTCCCGCGGGGAGTTGAAGGTGGGGGCCAGCTCGGCGGCGTCGAGCACCCCGAGCCGGCCGGAGGTGCCGGCGCCGAAGTAGTGCACCCGGTGCCCGCCGCGCAGCGCCGCCACGGCCAGGTCGACGGCCGCGGCGATCTCGTCGAGGACGGCCGCGACGGCGGCCGGCACCCGGCGGTCGGCATCGTTGATGACGGTGAGCACGTCCCGGGTCGACATCAGGTCGAGGTCGGCGCTGTCCGGGTTGCGACGCTCGGTCGGGGCGCCCACCCGGACCACCGGTCGGGCCATGATCGCCGCCTCGTCCGGCTCCACCCGACCGGCGGTCACCCGCGCCTCCGCCCCGGGCCGACCCGGTGCGACTGGACCGCCTCGGCGGTCGCCTCCAGGGCCTTGCGGGCCCGTGCCCGGTTCCGTGCGGCCACCCCGACGAAGAGCACGTCGACGACGGTGAGCTGGGCGAGCCGGCTGGCCATCGCGCCGGAGCGGTAGGTCGTCTCGCGGGCCGCGGTGGTGAGCACGAAGTCGGCCACCTCGGTGATCGGCGAGCGGGGGAAGTTGGTCAGCGCGACGGTCGCGGCGCCCCGCGCCCGGGCCTGCTCCAGCACCTCGATGACGTCGGAGGTGGTGCCGGTGTGCGAGATGCCGACGGCGACGTCGCCCTTGCCGAGCAGCGCGGCGGAGGTCAGTGCGGTGTGAATGTCGGGGAAGTAGAAGGCGGTGCGGCCGATGCGGTGCAGCTTCTGCTGGAAGTCCGAGGCGACGAAGCCGCTGGCGGCGGCGCCGTAGACGTCGATGCGGCCGGCGGCGGCGATGGTGTCGACCACCCGCTCGCAGACCGCCGGGTCGAGCTGCTCGGCGGTCTCCTCCACGGCCCGGGCGTCGTTGAACGCGATGGTGGCGATGATCTGCGCCAGATCCGCGCCGGGCGGGATGTCACCACCGACGACCCGGGCGTCCGGCGGCTCGATCCGGCGGGCGGCCTCGGCGGCGAGCCGGATTCGCAACTGCGGGTAACCGTCCATGCCGACCGACCGGCAGAACCGGATGACGGTGGCCTCGGATGTCTCTGCGGCGGTGGCGAGATCGGTGATGGTCCGCCGCGCGGCGTCGGCCGGGTCGGAGACGACCAGCCGGGCCACCCGCTGCTCGGCGGGCGACAGCGAGGGCAGCAGGCCGCTGATGTGGACGATCAGCCCACCCGGCTCGTGACTCGCAGAAACCTTCGTACTCTTCGCCACGGATGAAACTTACTTTCATAAACGGTGGCCCGTCAACCATCACCGCGCGTATCCGACACAAGTATCCCCCGCGCGCGTCACGTTCCGGCAGCGTGTGCGGTCACCGCAGCATCACGCTCCCGTCCGCCGCGGTCGCACCCCACGCTACGGTGTCCCGCATGGCGGATCGCAGCGTGCTGGTCACCGGAGGAACGGGCGGACTCGGCGGGGCGGTCACCGCCGCCTTCGTCGAGGCGGGCTGGCGGGTGGTCGTACCCCAGCGGGAGAGCGCCACCGGGGCGGGGCCGGCGGCGTCCGGCCCGGTGCGGGTGACCGCGGACCTGATGGGCCCGGCGGGCGTCGAGCGGGCCGTGCGG
>NZ_JAEVHN010000229.1:0-8836 GCF_016803375.1 Micromonospora sp. 4G55 | reverse complement strand
CGGGCGTTGACCGGCCCGCTGGCCGGCTCGACGGCGCTCCTGCTCACCGCGGGGGCGCTGGCCTGGGCGGCGGTGGTCCTGGCCGGCTACGCCTGGCGACGCCGGGTCCGCCCCTGAGCGGGGCCGGCCCGCCGAAGGCCGGCCGCCGGAGGTGCCGCGCCGGAGTGACCGGGCGCACGTGGGGTGCGATTTGGTGCTCACCGTCGCGTGCCGTAACCTGATGACGAAGTTCCACCCAGAGACCGCTGGTCACCGTGCTCCGGCACGGTCGAAGGTCCCGCGATGACGGGCGACCCGCGCAGGGCGGTAAGCGAAAATCGGCTCTTCCCGTGGTCCGCCGACCATGGTGATCGTGCCGGCCCTCGCCCCGTGCGCCCTGCGCCGGGGCTTTTCTCGTTGTCGTGATCCTCCGCCGCCGTCCCAGGCCACCCGGCCTGCCGACGGCGACCAGCCTCGAGCAACGAGAGAGGAGGGACATGGCGGACAAGCCGATCCGGGCCGACAAGGCCACGGCCGTCGCTGAGCTGACCGAGAGCTTCCGTACCGCGGGCGCTGCGGTGCTGACCGAGTACCGTGGTCTGACGGTTTCCCAGCTCACCCAGCTGCGGCGCTCGCTCGGCAAGGAGACCACCTACACGGTCGCGAAGAACACGCTGGCCAAGCGTGCCGCGACCGAGGCGGGCATCTCCGGCCTCGACGAGCTGTTCACCGGTCCTACCGCGCTGACTTTCGTTTCGGGCGACGTCGTCGAGGCGGCGAAGGGGCTTCGCGACTTCGCGAAGGCCAACCCGAAGCTCGTCATCAAGGGCGGTGTCTTCGAGGGCAAGGCCATTTCCGCGGCCGAGGTCACGAAGCTCGCCGACCTGGAGTCCCGTGAGGTGCTGCTGGCCAAGCTGGCCGGCGCGATGAAGGGCAACCTGAGCAAGGCCGCGGCCCTGTTCCAGGCTCCGCTCTCCAAGACCGCCCGTCTGGCGGCCGCCCTGCAGGACAAGCGCGAGAAGGAGGGCGCCGAGGCGGCCTGAGGCCTCCCGGCGCACCCAGTTCTTACCTAACAGATTCAGGAAAGGACGCCAGACATGGCGAAGCTCAGCACCGACGAGCTGCTCGACGCGTTCAAGGAGATGACGCTGATCGAGCTCTCCGAGTTCGTGAAGCAGTTCGAGGAGACCTTCGAGGTCACCGCCGCCGCTCCGGTCGCGGTCGCCGCTGCCGGTGGCGCCGCTGCCCCGGCCGAGGCCGAGCCGGAGAAGGACGAGTTCGACGTCGTCCTCGAGGGTGACGGTGGCAAGAAGATCCAGGTCATCAAGGTCGTGCGTGAGCTGACCGGCCTGGGCCTCAAGGAGGCCAAGGACGCGGTCGAGTCCGCGCCGAAGGCCATCCTGGAGAAGGTCAACAAGGAGACCGCCGAGAAGGCCAAGGCGGCTCGTCGGGGGCCGGGCTCGGTGACCCCCCACGCGGGCGGGGAGCGGACCGCAGCGGGGGCAGCTCGGCCGCCCCGCCGGGACCGCCGGGCACGTCGACCCCGGGGAGTGGACCGGGCTTCATCGGCGGCCTCCCGTGGCGGGCGGGCGGCGGTGAGCAGCCCGCATGGACATCCGGTGCGGTGGCACCCGACTGCCGGAAGGGTACGTTCCGACACCCCCCAGCACCGAAAACCGCGGATACTCACCGGTAACCATGAGATTACTCAACTTCGCAGCGTGACGGTGTGCGCGCGGACGGATTTCCGTCGATATGCTGCACCGATGAGTCGGTGGGGCTTCGTCGGCCGAACGGATGAACTTGACCGTCTGCATTCGGCCGTGGACGGAGCCGAGGGGCGCGGGCTCATCCTCAGCGGCCACGCCGGCATCGGCAAGAGCCGGCTGCTGCGCGAGGGGGTCAGCGCGCTGCCCGTCGACCGCTACGCGATCTGGTACGTGGCGGCCAGCACCGCCACCGCGGCGCTGCCGTTCGGCGGGCTGGCCCAGGTGCTCCCCGCCGAGCAGCCACAGGGCCTCTCCCCCGCCGGCGTGCTGCGCTGGGGCGTCGAGGTGTTGCAGGAGCAGGCCGCCGGGCGGCGGATCGTGCTCGCCATCGACGACGCCCACCTGCTCGACCCGCCGTCGGCCGCGCTGGTGCACCTGCTCGCCCGCCAGGAGAACACCACCATCCTGGGGACGCTGCGCAACGGCGAGCAGGTGCCGCTGCCGATCCGGGCGCTGTGGACCGACGACCTGGTCGAGCACTTCGAACTCGCCCCGCTCGGTCCGGCCGAGACGGCCAACCTGCTCGCGGCCATCCTGGACGGTCCGGTCGACGCCGGCTCGGCGGACCGGCTGTTCCGGCTCTCCGCCGGCAACCCGCTGCTGCTGCGCGAGCTGGTGCTGGCCGCCGCCGGCGGCGGTGAGCTGGACCTCCGGTACGGCGTCTGGCGCTGGACCGGCCGGCTGGAGCTGGCCCCCAGCCTCACCGACCTGATCGACACCCGGATCGGGCGGCTGGAGCCGGGGGTGCGCGCCGTGGTGGAGCTGGTCGCCTTCGGCGAACCGCTCGGCCTGCACCTGCTCTACCAGGCCGCCGAGCAGGCCGACGTGGAGCTGGCCGAGGAGCGTGGCCTGATCACCATGGTCCGCGACGACCGGCGGCTCGACGTCCGGCTGGCCCACCCCCTCTACGGCGAGATGATGCGCCGCCGCTGCCCGGTCACCCGTACCCGGCGGTTGCAGGCCCGGCTGGCGGAGCTGCTGGAGCTGGTCGGCGCGCGGCGCCGGGGGCGACCTGCTCCGGGTCGCGGTGTGGCGGCTGGACTCCGGCACCGCCCAGGACGCCACGCTGCTGCTCGGCGCGGTCGCCCAGGCGTTCGCCCGGTACGACGTACCCCTGGCGACCCGGCTGGCCCGCGCGGCGCTCGACGCCGGCGGGGGCTTCGACGCCGCGGAGCTGCTCGCCACCATCCTGATGTTCGCCGACCGGCCCGACGAGGCGATCCGGGTGCTCGACGCGGTGGCCGGCGAGATCGACTGCGACCGGCGACGCAGCCGCTGGCTGACCGTGCGCGGCATGGTCAGCTACTGGGGGCTCAGCCGGGAGTCCACCGTGGAGGAAATCGCCCAGGCGGGCGCGGCCCTGACCGACCCGGGCGACCAGGCGCGGGTCCGCGCCTTCGAGGCGATCATGCGGCTGCACGGGTTGGACGGCAACGAGGCGCTCCGGCTCGCCCGGTCGGTGCTGGACCGCCCGGCCGCCAGTGTGGCGGCGCGGGAGCTGGCCCGCTGCACCATCGCCCACCTGGACGCGGCGCGGGGGCAGTTCCGCAACAGCGCGACCGCGATCGCCCGGGTGGCGGCGGAGGCACCGCACTGGCGCAGCGACATGCCCTACCTCCAACTCGCGATGGAACTGGCCCGCGGCACCCGGCTGGCCCTCGCCGGCGACCTGGCCGGCATCGACGCGATCGTCGCCGACGAGTTCGCCGACCTGGCCGGGGCCGGCGACTTCCGGCTCGGCACCGGTTATCTGGCGATCCTCCAGGCGTACGCGGCCCGGCTACGCGGCCGCAGCGGCGAGGCGCTCAAGGTCAGCCTCGGCGCCTGCGCAGTGCTGGCCACCAGCCGCGTCTACGCCGGACTGGCGCAGGCCGAACGGGCCCAGGCGGCGGCGCTGCGCGGCGAGGCCGAGCACGCCGCCGAGGCGATGGCCGAGGCCGACCGGACGCACGCGCCCCGGCATGGTGGTGCTCTACCCCTGGCTGGAGCAGGCCCGCGGGGCGGTGCTGGCGGCCGGGGGCGACCTGCCGGGAGCCACCAAGCACCTCAGCGACCTGGCCGACCGGCTCCGCGCCGACGGCTTCGCCGGGCACGAGGTGCTCGTCCTGCACGACCTGGTCCGGCTCGGGCAGGCAGCGGCCCCGGTCGGCCCGACCTGCACCGACGGCAGCCGGCGTACCGTGGCGCAACGGCTGGGTGAGCTCTCCGAGCAGGTCGACGGGGTGCTGCCGCCGCTGCTGGCCCGGTACGCCCGGGCCACCGTCGCCGGTGACGACACCGAGCTGCTGGCGGTGGCCGACGGCTTCGCCGCGCTCGACCTGCCGGTCTGGGCCGCCGAGGCCACCGCCACCGCGCTGCGCGAGCTGCGCCGGGAACGCGCCGTCTCGGCCGGCGCCGCCCACCAGCGACTCGCCGCCCTGGCTCGGCGTGCGACCAGATCCACACACCGGCGTTGGAGGCGCTGCGACCGTCACTGTCCGACCGGGAACGGCAGATCGCCACGCTGGCCGCCGCCGGGGTGACCAGCCGGGCCATCGCCGAGCGACTGTTCCTCTCCACCCGCACGGTGGAGAACCACCTCCAGCGGGTCTACAGCAAGCTGGGCATCACCGGGCGGGCGGAGCTGCCGGCGGCGCTGCGGTCGATCACGGGCCACGACGGCACGGAGTCGGCGTGAACTCTAGGCTGGGGCGGTGAGTTCCCTTCGCCCCGCGCTGCTGACCGACCACTACGAGCTGACCATGGTCAGCGCCGCCCTCCGGGACGGCACGGCCGAACGCCGCTGCGCCTTCGAGGTGTTCAGTCGGCGGCTGCCCGCCGGGCGGCGCTACGGGGTGGTCGCCGGGACGGGCCGGCTGGTCGACCTGATCCGCGACTTCCGCTTCGACGCCGACGAGGTGGACTTCCTGCGCCGCACCGGGGTGGTGGACGACCGGGCCGCCGAGTGGCTGGCCGGCTACCGCTTCTCCGGCGACGTCGACGGGTACGCCGAGGGCGAGCTCTTCTTCCCGGGCTCACCGATCCTCACCGTCTCCGGCGGCTTCGCCGAGTGCGTGGTGCTGGAGACACTGGTGCTGTCGGTGCTCAACCACGACAGCGCGGTGGCCGCCGCCGCCGCCCGGATGGTCACCGCGGCCCGTGGCCGCACCCTGATCGAGATGGGCTCCCGGCGGGCCCACGAGGAGGCGGCGGTGGCCGCGGCGCGGGCGGCGTACCTGGCCGGATTCCACTTCACCTCCAACCTCGCCGCCGGCCGGCGCTACGGCGTTCCCACCGCCGGCACCGCCGCGCACGCGTTCACCCTGCTGCACGACGACGAGAAGACGGCGTTCGCCTCGCAGGTCGCCACGCTGGGCAAGGACACCACGCTGCTGGTCGACACGTACGACATCAGCCAGGGCATCCGCAACGCGATCGAGGTGGCCGGGCCGGAGCTGCGGGCGATCCGGATCGACTCGGGCGACCTGGCGGTGATCGCCCAGCAGTCCCGGGAACTGCTCGACTCGCTCGGCGCCACCGAAACGAAGATCATCGTCTCGGGTGACCTCGACGAGTACGCCATCGCCGCCCTCGCCGCCGAGCCGGTGGACATGTACGGCGCCGGCACCGCCGTGGTCACCGGCTCCGGCGCGCCCACCGTCGGGCTGGTCTACAAGCTGGTCGAGGTGGACGGGCGCCCGGTGGTCAAGCGCTCCGAGCACAAGGCCACCATCGGCGGCCGGAAGGTCGCGGTACGCCGGCACAAGCCCACCGGCACCGCCACCGAGGAGATCATCGTGCCGCAGGGCGTGCCGGACCGGCAGCCCAACGACCGGCTGCTCCAGCGCTCCTTCATCGTCGACGGGGAGCCGGTCGCGCTGCCCTCGCTCGACGAGTCGCGGGAGCACCTGCGGCAGTGCCTGATCTCCATCCCGTGGGAAGGGCTCAAGCTCTCCGGCGGTGACCCGGCGGTGCCGGTCACCGTCGTCCCGGCAAGCTGACGAAGGAGTCACTCCGATGGCGAACGCCTTGATCATCGTGGACGTGCAGAACGACTTCTGCGAGGGCGGGTCCCTCGCCGTAGCCGGTGGCGCGGGGGTCGCGGCCGGTGTCTCCCGGCTGCTCGCCGCCGAGCCGGACCGCTGGGACCACGTGGTCGCCACCAAGGACTACCACGTCGACCCGGGCGCGCACTTCGGTGATCCGCCGGACTACGTCGACTCGTGGCCCCGGCACTGCGTCGTCGGCACCGCCGGTTCCGAGTTCCACCCCGACCTGGAGACCAGCCGGGTCGAGATGATCTTCCACAAGGGCGAGCACGCCGCGGCGTACTCCGGCTTCGAGGGGCACGCCGACGACGGCGAGTGTCTCACCGACTGGCTGCGCCGGCACGACGTGGACCGGGTCGACCTGGTGGGGATCGCCACCGACCACTGCGTCCGGGCCACCGCGCTGGACGCCGCCCGGGAGGGCTTCGCCACCACCGTGCTGCTCGACCTCACCGCCGCCGTCGCGCGGAACACCCTCGACGTGGCACTGCGGGCGATGGACGGCGCCGGCGTGACCCTGCGGGGCGAGCCTGTGATCAGGGACGCTTGACCCGGTAATCGCTTGCCGATGTCGTATCTCCGGTCAAGGATGGCCGCCGGAGGTACGGACCATCATGAACTTGACGCCTTACCGGCAAGCGCTCGCCCTGCCCGGGCTCCGGTCGTTGCTGCTGGTGTCCGTGCTGGCCCGTATCCCGCTCACCGCGACCGGGGTGACGCTCACCTTCTTCGTGGTGCTCGACCTCGGCCGCGGCTACGGCGCCGCCGGCCTGGTCGGGGCCGCGATGACCGTCGGGGCGGCGCTCGGCTCGCCGCTGCTCGGCCGCCTGGTCGACCGGCGCGGCCTGCGCCCGGTGGTCGCCCTGACCACCGTCGCCGAGGCGGTGTTCTGGGCGAGCGCGCCCACGCTCTCGCTGCCGGTGCTGCTGCCGGCCGCGTTCCTCGCCGGCCTGCTCGCCCTGCCGATCTTCTCGGTGATCCGGCAGTCCATCGCCGCGCTCGCCCCCGAGGACCGGCGACGCCCCGCGTACGCGCTGGACTCGATGTCCGTCGAGCTGTCGTTCATGGTCGGGCCCGCGCTCGCCGTCGCGCTGGCCACCACCGTCTCGGCGCGCACCACCCTCTGGGCGGTCGGCGCCGGCGTGGTCGCCTCGGGCATCGCGTTCTGGCTGCTCAACCCGCCCACCCGCAGCGCGGACGAGCCGGCCGGTCCGCAGCCCCGCACGCCCCGCCGGGAATGGCTCACCCCCCGGATGCTGGCCGTGCTCGCGGTCAGCGGCGCGGCCACGCTGGTGCTCGGCGGCACCGACGTCGCGGTGGTCGCCGTGCTGCGGGCCAGCGGCGAGGTCGGCTGGACCGGCGCCGTGCTCACCATGTGGGCGGTCGCCTCGTTGGTCGGTGGCTTCGCGTACGGGGCGGTCCGCCGCTCGTTCTCGCCGCTGGCGCTCACCGCCGCGCTGAGCCTCTGCACCATCCCGGTCGGGCTCGGCGGCGGCCACTGGTGGCTGCTCTGCCTGGCCTGCCGTCGTACCTCGCCCTGTCGTAGCCGATGAGCGCGCATTCGTCCGCGATGAACCGATGGCACTTCGAGGAGTTCAGCGCACCGCGGGGAAGCCGTAGCCCGCGCGGCCGTCGGTCATGTCCCGGTTGCCGACACGATCCCCGCCACCAATGCGCGCAACGCGGCAAACGACTGCCCGACGTCGACCCGGTCGGGCGCCACCAGCCACTGCTGGTGGATGCCGATCCCTGCCCCGACGATCGCGACCGCCAGCGCCTCGGTGGACAAGCCAGCTAGCGGCGCGAATCGGTCCAGCCAGCGCTTGCAGTGGCCGCGCAGGGTGTCGTGGATCGCGACGTAGCGGTCATGGATGGGCGAGTCCGGCTCCAGCGCCTCCACCAGCAGCGTGACGAACAGTTTGGTCGTGGGCTGCGCGAACAGTGCGTCGAGCCCCTTCATCATGCGGTCCAGCCCCGTCTCCACGCCCGGGTCGGGCGCGTCATCGAGGCTCGCGTGGACCTGGTCCACCGACCGTTCGAGCACCGCCAGTAGCAGGCCCTCCTTGCTGCCGAAGTGCCATGGAATGGACCCCCGACTGATCCCGGACCGCTCGGCCACATCGGCGAACGTCGTCTGCCGGTAGCCCTTGGTCGCGAACAGCTCCGCCGCCGCGGTGAGGATCAGCTCACGGCTCTCGCCGCTGGTCTGCTCCCGTCGCGTTGTCACGCCACCCCCCCTCTATGCTGGCCATAATAGTCTATGCTGACCAACACAGGAGATCATCTGCCGGACCGGCAACGCAACGAGAGCTCTAGGAGGGCCCACCCGTGAGACTCCCGAACACCGCGCACACTGAGCATCCGTGGCGCATCCACGAACTCACCGCTGACTTCAGCGTCGAGGACGTGTGGGCGTTTCGCACCCCCGGGGCTGGGCCTGACGAATTCCCGACGATGCTGGCAGCGATGCGGACGGCCGGCGGGCTGGCGAAACAAACCTGGCCGGTGCGGTTGTTGTTCGCCGTTCGGTGGAAACTCGGCGCACTCCTCGGCTGGGATAACCCGAGGGCGGGTGTCGGTGTCCGGGTTGCCTCGCTCCGCGGTCGCCTGCCCCGCGACCTCTGCGATGTTCCCCGGGGCCAGGACAACGACACCATGCCCCTGAAAGCGATCTACGAGCTCGGCATGGAGTCCGCTCGCGAGCTGGCGAACAAGACCGTGCACACCGTGATGCACCTCGGCTGGGCGCAGGGAGCCAATGGTGACCACGAGCTGCGGATGGCCGTCCTCGTCAAGCCCAACGGATGGTTCGGGCGGCTCTACATGGCTGCCATCGCGCCCTTCCGATACCTCATCGTCTACCCAGCCCTGACCAGGCAGTGGGAACGAGCCTGGCGCGGCCGCAACGATCTCGCGGCGCAGCATGGTGAACGGGGCTGACGATGAACGCCAGGAAACGACTGCTGCGCTGGGCGAGCGGCATCATGCTCGTGCTGGGGACAGGTCACCTGTTGTTGCTGACGCTGTTCGCCTGGGACGACATCACCGGCTGGGTGGATC
>NZ_JAEVHN010000228.1:0-8849 GCF_016803375.1 Micromonospora sp. 4G55 | reverse complement strand
ACCGAGATCAAGGCTCTGCGAGGAGCCGACGTCGCGGTGATCGTCGGCGCGATCAACCCGATCGTGCGCGGCTGGGCGGCCTACTACCGGACGGCGGTGTCCAGTCGAGTCTTCAGCCGGCTGGACCACTACCTGTGGCAGCTGACCTACAGGTGGGCGTTACGCCGCCACCCGAACAAGCCGAAGCACTGGATCGTTTCCCGGTACTTCGACCGGTTCAACCCGTCCCGCAGAACCCGGTGGGTGTTCGGCGACCGCGACAGCGGCGCATACCTGCTCAAGTTCGGCTGGACGAAAATCGTCCGGCACCAGATGGTCATCGGCTCGGCGTCCGTCGACGACCCGACCCTGACCGACTACTGGAACGCCCGGCGTCGCCGCAGCCGATCGTCGCTCCCAGTCAACCGCCTCACCCTGGGCCTGCTCCAGGCTCAGCACGGGCGGTGCGGCTACTGCGACGACCTGCTGCTGCACGCCGACCGGCAGCCGCAGAACCCACAGCAGTGGGAACAGTGGCTGCGCGGAACCCGCAAGGCGATCAGCCGCAAAGCCATCGTCCCAGGGGGTGGCGGGCCGGACGATCAACCGCGTCTCGTCCACGCTCACTGCCGGCGGCGGCGCACCTCCGCTGCCAACGTGAGCCCAGCACCGCAAGAGACCTGCGAGCCCGTGGGGCTTGCTTGAGCCGGGTGCGGTGAAAGCCGCACGCCCGGTTCTGAGGGGGCCCCGTCACGGCGACGCGATGGGGCTACCCGACTCTCGAGTAAGGAGCACCGGGGGTGGACGGGAGGCGCCAACTTCGACGTCCGCCCCCGGGCTACCGGGGGTATGTGGGGCTACTGGCCGTCGGTGGGGGCGAGCTGGAAGGTGGCCGGCCGGTCGACGGTCTGGACGGCCAGCCCGGCGGCGACGAGCTTGATCGCCGCGTTCGCGACCGCTCCGGCGCTGGCCTTGGCCGCCCGGCTGCCGTCGTTGGCGGCGTCGATGAGCCGGCACAGCTCCCCGGTCTTGAACTGCCGCTGCGGGTGGGCTTCGAGAACGTCCAGCACAGCCCGCAAGGAGCCGCCCGCCCGCCGGTTCCCGCTCCTGGGGGCCTGCGGTGCGGCCGTGTCGACAGCGTCGGTGTTGCCCAGTTCTTGGGGGTTAGCGACGTCGGGGGTGGACGTCTCGCCGGTCAGGTCACCGGCACAGCTGCTATCCGCCGTGACGGCGTCGCCGTCGGCGCCGGCGGGCGGCTCGACTATGCCCGCCATCTCGGTGCCGGTCTCAGGAACATCGGTGCTGATGTCGGCGGGATCGGCACCGGCGGCTGCGGAAGGGGCGGCGGCCGGGGTCTGGTTGGCGGGTTCCGCTTCGATCGGCGGGGTGTCGGAATCGCTGGCAGCGGTGGCACGGCCGGCGTCGGTCAACCGCCACATAGTGCGGGACTCGACACGGAACCGTTCGGCGAGTCCAGCTTCTTCCAGGCTGCGCAGCTTCGGAGTGGTGGTGGAGTAGCCGATCTCGGCGTGAGCGGCGACGCCGCTGGCGGTGGCCTCGCCGAGCGCGGCGAGGGCGGCCAGAACCTTCGCGGTGCTGGGTGAGAGGGCGGGACCGGTCTCGTTCATTGGCGTGTCCTTGTCTCCCGCGGTCGCGGGGCGGCTGGATGAGGCGTGGACTGATCCACGCTTCGATGGCGAGGTGGAAGCAAGTGGGTCGCCCGGAGTTCGGGATGCGCCGGGTCGCTATCGCCTCCGAGAGGTCGGGCGGCGACGGGCGAGCGGGGAAGAGGAACAGGGCGGCCATCCCCGGCCGTGTTGGCTGAGCACCCGCCGGGCGGGCCGCCCGGACGGGATGCTGCCGCGAAACCGCTGGGCTGCCGTCCGCAGGGCCGTCATCGCGCGCCGGCGCCTCGGCTGGCGGGTGCCCGGCTCAGGGCTGCCGATTGATCGACGATGGCGTCAGCGGCGTGAGGCAGCGGCCCGGCAGGGCGTGTACCTGCTGTCGTGCGGGGCGCGGTGCGCTGCCCGGGTTGAGGGTTGGGCGTTATAGGGCGACAGCGATGAGCCGCTGGTCAGGTGCGAGGGTGTCGAGGTGGTGCAGGGCCTGCTCGATGTAGGTGGTGCGGTCGGTGAGGGCGTCGCTGGCCGGGGCGAGCTTGCGACCGTCGGCGGTGAGCATGGCGTCGCCGACCACGGCGGTGGCGGCACTGTAGTGCTGATAGGCGAGGGGACCGGCTTGCAACATCTCCAGCTCTCCGATGCCAGGCTGGCCAGGGCCGGGGTGGGTGGCGGCGTGCAGGCGCATGGCGTGGACGCGGGGTTGGGTGTGGAAGTCCGTGGCCGCCGCTTGCAGGGGGTAGCGGTTCGGGTTGGCGAGGTGGCGCGCCTCGAAGGTGGGCCATGGGGTGGCGGGTCGGGTGCCGTGCACGGCCTGCTGCCAGATCTGGTGCCGGATGCCGGCGCCGACGGCGGCGGCCTGACGCATGCCGTGCAGGTCGAGCAGCCGGACGGGTCCGCCGCTGCAGGGCGCGGGTTGGCCCTTACGCAGGCCGATCATCTGGCGGCGCTGCCACCGACGCAGTCCGGGCACGGCCCAGAAGCCGGCGGTGAGGGTGGCGGGGACACCGAAGTGCGCGGCGAGCTGGTGAGCGGTGAGCGCCTCACCGGGGAGGTCGTCGGGCAGGCAGACGATCATCATGTGGATGGTCGGCGCCGGTGTGACAGCCTGTCGCGGGGTGCGGCGCTGGGCAGCGTAGGCGGGGCTCGACGTGGCAAGGGCCGGCGGGGGCGGGGCCGGCTTGGCGGTGAGAGTGGGCACGCGGCTGCCGTGGCGGGTCAGCGGAGTGCCGTTGGGGGTGTGGGTCATGCAGGTTCCTCCTGTGGTGCGGGCGCGTCAGGGCACGCAGCGGCGACCAGCCCATCGCGTACATGGGACGGGTCAGGGAGACGGTGCTGCGGGTAGTTGGTGCGACCTCGGGGGTCGCCGCGCGGTGCGCGTACCGACCGGCCGAAGCGGGTGGGTGACAGGCGCGCCGGTGTGGTGCGGCGAGGGATCCCGGAGGTGGGACCGAACCAGGTGAAGCGATACATGGGGTGGAGGTGTGGTCGATGACGGTACTGGCTGCCTCTGTCAGCGCCATCCCGCGCCGAGCATGCCGGAAGTGGGGTTGACCTGCGCTGTCAGACCATCCGGTCCGGTTCCGGTCCCGCGTGTCAGAGCGCTGTCAGATCCGGTTGGGCTGACAGGTCAGGCATTGAGGCGGACAGCGTGGGCCAGGGGAGTAGCTCACCGCTGCGGCCTGCACCTGTCAGACGTCTTCGCCGGGAAAGAGCTGCTGGTCGATGTCGTCGGTGAACCGGTGGGGGTTGGTGGCGGGGTTGTCCGGGCCGTGATCGGAGGGCAGCTCGTGCAAGCAGCAGCGCCCGATCGGGTCAGCGGCGAGGGTCCATGCCGCCCCAGCAGGGTGATCCCCTTGCAGGCCGTGGCCACCGGCATGACGGTGCGCGCCCCCGCCAAGGCGCGCAGAAGGTTGGCCTCCCGGCGTCGGCTCGGCACCCGCAGCAGGACCGGGTAGCGGGGCCCGAATTCGGCCAGACGCTCGTAGCCGCGCAGCTTGCGTAGCACCGTCGCCAAGGGCTCGGTGCCGTTGTCGTGCTCGAGGAAGAACCCGACCTGCCGGCCGCCGGCACACCACACGCCGTGGGCGTCAGGGCGGATACCGGCGATGGCGTAGGCGGCGGTGGCGTGCTGCTCGGACCACCACCGCGCTAGCCGCACGCCCTCGTGGGTGCGGGCATGGGCGAGGAGATCGGTGAACAGCTGGTTGGTGCCCAGCAGGTGCGCGAGCCGGCGGCTGCCGACAATGCGTTCCGTGCGCTCGATGCTGCTGCGCGGCGGCCGGGCGTCAGGCCGGTCCGGATCGTTGTAGGCGGTGGGATGCACGAGCATCCCGAGGGGTCCGAGGGCGTACAGGTACTGCCCGTCGCCGGTGGTGATGTCGACGAACCGGGTGACGGCGTCGATGGCGTGCAGCGTGGCCAGACGCAGCCGGGCCGAGCGCCGGGACGGGAACAGCGCCTCGGTGATCTGCTCGGTCGACAGCACGTAGTGCTCGGCCAGCCACGCGAGCAGCTGACGGTCGCGCAAAGTCAACCGGCGCAGGTTCTCCAGACGAGAGCGGCGACTGGTCGTGCTGCGCGAGGCGAGGATTCGCGGGTTCAACGAGGGCGGGTGGAAGACAGGACGATCGTGAGACACGAGTGGATTCCCTTCAGGGGAAGGAGGAGTGGTCCCCTCCCGTGGAGGGGTGTCTGGAAAGTGACCGGAGCCGGCAGTCTCTGTCGGCGGCCGTGAGCAGCACGAACAGGCGTGCCGAGGCGTGCTGGCCCGCGTCCGGGCGGCGAGGTGGTGAAGGCCGGCGGCAGGGCTGACGGAAGACCACACGGAAGGGCCTACCGACGCCGCTGACAGACCGGCAGGACACGAACCGCCCGCGCCACGACGGCGACCTATCAGGCCTCGCGCTTGTCCGACCTCGGCCGGGAGCGGAGGTGAGTAGGTGACTGCGAGAAGCGGTCGACGAGGTCATCGACGGCACTGCTGTCCTGCGGCGGAACCGCCCTAGCCGCCGCCTGGCGGATAGCGGTTGTCTCACCCACGATGGGGCGGGGTGGGCGGGTGCGCATGGTGAAGGCGGCGGTTTGTCGGCCGCCGGCGACGAGTCGGGTTGCGGCGGTGTACGCGTCGAGGTGGGTCAGGTCGTGCTCGTCGAGCTCGGGCAGGGTGTGTCGGGCCAGGACCCGGGCGTCTTCGGGCGCGCAGGAGAAGTAGACCTTGTTGCGGGCGTTCGCCGACGCGGCGGCAAGCAGGTCCTTGGGGAACTGGGCGAGGTCCTGGTGCGACAGGACCAGGGACAGCCGGTACTTGCGGGCCTCGGCGAGCATCGTGTCCAGCGAGTTGGCCAGCGTCAGGAAGTTCTGGCACTCGTCGATGATCAGGGTGGCGTCGCGGCGCTTGTCGGGGGCGACCCTCGCGCGGGCGGTGGCGGCCTGCCACACCTGCGCCAGCACCAGCGAGCCGAGCAGTTTGCTGGTGTCCTCCCCGAGCTGCCCTTTCGGGATGCGCACGAGCAGCGCCCCACCGTCGAGGACCTTGCCCATGTCGAAACTCGAGCGGGGATAGCGCATGGTGCGCTTGACGAAGTCGCGCAGCAGAAAGGCACGCAGGCGGGCGAGGACGGGGCCGATGACCTGGGAGCGCAGGGCGGGGTTGAGCTCGTCGTACCACTGCCAGAACCCGGATAGCCCGGCCGGGTCGTCGAGGCCGACGGTCATCGCCGACCGGAACTGCGCCGAGTTGAGCAGCGGTGGGATGTGCTGCAGGGTGACGTTGGCGTGGCGCAGCAGGGTCAGGCAGGCCACCCGCATCACGTCGTCCATCCGCGGCCCCCACGCTTTGGCGAAGATGGTCCCGAAGATCGACACCAGGTTGTCCACCACGAGGTCGGGGTCGTCGCCGGACAGCGGGTTGAGGGTGGGCGGGTTGGGTTGGTCGGGGTCGAACAGCACCACCCGGTCGGCGGCGGATGCGGGGAGCCGGTCGAGGATGTCCAGGACCATGTCGCCGTGCGGGTCGATCACGACGGTGCCCCGGCCGGCGGTGATGTCCGCGACGGCCATGTTGACCAGCAATGTCGTCTTGCCTGAGCCTGTCGATCCGACCACGTGCATGTGATAGCGGGCGTCGGGCACCGATAGGGCGACCGCGTGCCCGCCGACCTCGGCGTCCCCGAGGACCTTCGCGCCGCGCCCACCGGTCGACACCGCGACTGGTGCGGGCATCGACCGGGCGCGTGCCCGGTCCAGGCCCGGCACCGCCAAATCTTGGGGGAGGGCCGCGAGCGTGGCGAGCTCCGGGGTGCAGGTGAGGAAGCCCGCGCCGAGGCGCCGCTGCGCCAGCACCGTCACCGGCGAGGACATGCCGGCGCGGTGGCTGAGACGGTTCCGTCCGGTGTGGATGGCGAAGGACGCAGCGACCGCGTCGGCGATGCCCCACAGCCGGGCACGCGGGTCGGCGCCGCCGCGACGGGCGCTCTTGGCCACGGCATAGCGGATGCCGGTCTCCCACAGCGGGTGGGCGGTCTTGTCGAGGATGGCCCGCACGTCGCGTTCCACGCCCGGATCCCGCCGCTGCCAACCGCTCGAATGAGGCCGGTTTCGACCGGGCGACTTGGGTTGGAACACCTCGATCAGCCACAGCACTGCGCCGGCGAGGTTGATCGACGGCATACCGGTCTTGCCATCACGCAGCCGGACGGCTGCATGGCGGGCCCGGGCAGCGCGGCCGGGCCGGGCGGGCCGGGCGAGGACCTGCACGCAGGCGTACTCGTCGGCCTTGAGCTGGGAGCCGGCGGACATCAGCGCCCGCAGCGGATCGTTGTCGTGATCGGTGCGCAGCGGCAGCCACTCCGCGGCGACGGGCAGCAGATGCCCGCCGACAGCGAACGGAACATGCAGCGGGATGGGGGCCGGGGCGGCATCGGTGGTGCAGACCGCCCCCGGCCAGGCGGCGCGGATCGCGGCCTCGACCGCACCGGGCGCCACCGTCCCGGGCACCCACAGCGAGATCAGCAGCTGCCGGCCGGTCCACGTGTACTGCCAGGCCACGTGCGGGCTGCCGTGCAGCAACCGGCGCCTGCGTGACGGCGTCAAGGTGCCGGCGAGGTTGGCCCACAGGGCGGCGGCGCTGTGCGGGTCGACCTGCGGTGGCGGAGCGATGGTGACCAGGCGTGCGCCGTCGGCGTGCCGGCGGTGCCGCCACAGCGAAAGCAGATTGCGCGCCGTCACCCAGGCGACGATGACGGTCGCGGCGGCGGCGAGCAGCCACGGCCGTTGCGCCGCCCAGTCCGCGGCGTCGAGCACCCAGCGGGCGGAGCCGGTCGGGGGCAGGATGACACCGGCGCCCGGCCCGGACGGGCTGGGCGCCGACGGGAGCGGAGCCAGGGTGACAAGGGGCGAGGTCACAGGTCGTCGCCTTCCTCGTCCAAGTCGGCCAGCTCTCCGGGCCGGGTGGTGCACAGCAGATGCTCGGCGTCGGAGGCGATGCCCTCGAAGCTGGTCCGGTTGGTGCCGGAGATCAACAGACCGGTTCCGACGCGGGCGGCGAGCAGCCGGCGTCGTTCGCCGGCGGTGAGACCGAACGCGTCGCCGACCGCGTCGATGGCCTGTGGTGCCTGCTTGAGCAGGACCTGGGTGGCGGCGTTGGCGACAACGGCCTGGCCGAGGTCGCTGCCGAGGACATCGGCGACGTCCTGCGTGATGACGGTCAGCCCGGCGTGACGTTTGCGGGCGGCCTTGGACATACGGAACAGGAACCGGGCGCCCTCGCCGTCGCGCATCAACAGCCACGCCTCGTCGACCACAACCAGCCGCCGGGTGGCCAGCCGGCCGGGAGTGTCGACTGCACGCCAGATCGCGTCCAACGCGAGCAGGGTGCCGACGGTGCGCAGCTCGTCGGGCAGATGCCGCAGCGACCACACCACGAGGTGCCCGTCCGGGCGGGTGGTGGTGGGCCCGTCGAACAGCTGCGAAAACGACCCCTGCACCCACGGGGCGAGGCGCGCCGCGAGCTGGCCCGCGGCCGGGTCGTCGTCGGCGCGCAGAATTGCGGCCAGATCCCGCAGGAGCGGGGCGGGCCGGTGATGCGTCGCGGGATCGGCGGTGATGCCCGCTTGTCGGTACACGGCCAGGATCGCCCGGTCCAGGGCGGCCCGCTCCACCGGCGGCGGCTGCTCGCCAAGCAGCACCGCGACGAAGGTGTGCAGGAACAACCCGCGGCGGATGAGCACGTCCGGGCGGGTGTCTCCGGCCGGCAGGTCGAGAGGGTTGACCTTGACCCCGGCAACACCCAGGCGGACCACCACCCCGCCCACCGCGTCGGCCAACCGCAGGTATTCGTCCTCGGGGTCGACGACCGCTACCTGCACCTGCTGGTAGAGGCTGCGCAGGATCTCCAGCTTCACGAAGTAGCTCTTCCCGGCGCCCGAGCGGGCCAGCACGATCGAGTTGTGGTTCTCCTGGACCCACCGGTCCCACCACACGATTCCCCCGGAGTCCGGGTTCACCCCGTAGAGCACCCCACCCTCGGCGGGCGGGTCGCCGGGCAGCGGCGCGGGCAGGTCCGCGCTGGCCAGAGGGAACGCTGCGGCGAGGGCCTGGGTGTCCATGGTGCGGCGCACCTGCAGCGAGTCCGTGGCCAGGGGCAGGGTGGTGGTCCAGCCGGCGAGGTGCCGCCACGTGGCGGGCTGCACCTCGATCAGCGTCGACGCGGCGGCGGCTTTCACCTGGGCGCAGGCCTCGAGGAGTTCGTCTTCGCTGCGGGCATGCACGGTGAGGTAGAGGCCGACCCGGAAGAGCTTGGCCGCGCCGCGGGCGAGACGCTCGGCGAGGTCCGCGGCGTCGTCGGCCGCGGCCTCCACCTGCGGGTCGGGCAGCTTGCCCCGTCCGGCGTCGGCTCGACGGGAGGACTCGAAGCGGGCGCGCTGGGTGCGCAGCCGCGATGCGGCGACCGGCGCGGGCAGCGGCTCGATGTGCAGGGCCAGGTCGAGGCGGCCGGGCCAGGACAGCAGTGGTTCGAGCCAGGCGGGGCCAACCTCGGCCGGGTAGCCGGTGACCACGAGGGTTGCGGCGTAGCCGTCGCCGACGCGCAGCATCCGCGGGGTCACCTCCACGGAGGCGGGCGCGACCGCAGCCGCCAGCCGGTGCGCCCGGCGGCCCTGGTCGGCGGAGTGGGATCGGTTGCGGATCTTCATGTCTGTCGGCTCCTCCCGGAGGCTTGGCGCTGGCGTGGTGCGGGTGAGGTGCGTGACG
>NZ_JAEVHN010000227.1:0-8864 GCF_016803375.1 Micromonospora sp. 4G55 | reverse complement strand
TTCCGGCATCGCCAACCTCCACAACATCATCCTCGCCGGCTGACCACTGACCCGGGCCACGGGCAACGCCTCCACCCAGTTACGAGACGTCCCTTAGGCGATGGCTGATTACCTGCGCACCGAGCTGGTCCTTGACGCGGTCGACATGGCCATCCAGCATCGGTCAGCTGCAACGACGTCATTCATCACTCGGATCGCGGGACGCAGGGCGGATTCAGCTGGTCGCCGCAACACCTTCGGGGGTCTGTCAAACGAACGGCATCTCTCTGCGTCACGGCGTCGGGAGCAGGGAGGTATCCAACTTGTCGGATTGGTGGTGGAGATCAGGGTCTGCAAACGATCATCGCGCATTCCTTGGGGCTGGGCCTCGAAAGGGCGTCGGGGTCAACATTTCGCTGCGCATCTCCTTGATCAGACGCGCGGGAGCAGCAGAGCCTTCGGTCGGACAGTGCGGCGGGTGGCCAGCCGGCGAATCAGCTGGATGATGCCCCCGAATGCGAGCGACAGACCGAGGCCGACGGCGAGGCCGAGCAGGGGGTTCTCGACGAACGCTTCGCCGCCCAGGAAGCCCAGCCCTGCGGTGTATGCGGCCCAGGCCAGCGCCGCGATCGCCGAGGCCGGGCTGAACCGGGACAGCGGTACCCGGGCCGTGCCGCAGGCTGCGTTCACCGTCACGCGACCGCCCGGCAGGAATCGGGAGGTCACGATCAGTAGGCCGGCACGGCGGTCGAGTTGCCGGCCCGCCGCGGCGACGGCTTGGCTGACGGTGTTGGAACGCCTCATCAGCCGGGAGCCAAAGACGCTGCGGCTGAGGCCGTACGCGAGATGGTCGCCGATGAAGACGCCCAGGGCCGTGGCCACGACGACCAGCAACAGACTCGGCGCGTCGGCGTGGGCAAAGACGCCGGCGGCCAGAACCGCCGCCTCGGACGGGATCATCGGAAGCACGGCGTCCAAGCTGCTCAGGCCCGCCAGCAGCGGGTAGAGCAGCGGCGACGTCATCAGCGGGTCGACCAGAGTCGTCAGATCCATGCGTTGGAGCGTGGGCGCGGGGTACCGGCCAGCGCGTCGATCTCCGGTGCCGTTGCGGGTCACCGCCGGGTACGGGGTCGTATAACTCTCGAGTTGGATGCCGGGCATGGCTGATCTAGGTAGGGTCGCCGCGTGACGGCGCGCTTGGGATCGGACCAGGAGTATGGCCCGCCGGTGCCCGCGGATGTGAACCACAGGCAGCGCCGGCTGGCACTCTCGTGGCTGCTGTGGTGGCTAATCGCGGGCCTGCTCGCGCTTGTGCTACTTCCTCTCAACGTGGCGCTGGCCGCCGCGGAGTTCGACGTGCCGCCGCTGGTCGCATTCGTGGCGGGCATCGGGCAGAGCACCGCGCTGATCCTGATCCTGATCCGGCCGAGGGCGGCGACGGAACTACAGTTCCTGGCCACCGCCGTGTTCGCGGTGGCCATCCCGCCCGACTCGCAGTCGACCTGGCCGCTGACGGTGCCAGGCATGTTCACCCTGGTCGCGCACGTCGGCCTGGTCGCCGCCCGTAACACCCGGCGGGCGGCGCTGACGACCTGGTGGGCGAGCGCGCTGCTGCTCACCCTGGTGGTGCTGCTCGATCCGCGTGGCCGGTCCTTCACGGACGGACTAACGATCATGATCATCTACCCGGCATTCTCTGCGATCGTGCTCGGTCTCGTGTTGATGACCCGCCGCTGGAGCGAGATCCGCCGGGACCTCGCTGACGCGCGGCACGATGTCGAAGTCGAGCAGAGTCAGCGGGCGGTCGCTGAGGAGCGCACCCGGATCGCGCGCGAACTGCACGACGTCGTCGCGCACAGCATGTCCGTGATCCACATGCAGGCTACCTCGGCGTCATATCGGATTAAGACCCTGGACCCAGAGGCGAAGGCCGAGTTCGCGCGGATCGCCGCCGGCGCGCGGTCGGCGATGCGCGAGATGCGGCACGTGCTGGCCGTGCTGCGGGACGAGAGCGCGGAGGCCGAGCTGGCACCGGTGCCCGACCTGGGCCGGCTGGCGGAACTGGTCGAGTCAGCGGGGCGCGCTGGTGTGCCGGTCGAGTTGCGCAGGACCGACGCCGTACGGGCGGCGGTGCTTCCGGACAGTGTCGCCCTGACCGCCTACCGGATCATCCAGGAATCGCTGAGCAATGTCATCCGGCACGCACCCGGCGCCCGTACGACGATATGCCTTGATCTTGAAGGTTCTGATCTTGCTCTGTCCGTCGTGAACGACGTGGCGGCGCAGGCGGCCGAGCCCATGGAGGCGCCCGGCCGGGTCAGTCACGGACTGTCGGGAATGCGCGAGCGGGTCCGGCTGGTTGGAGGAGCATTGGAGATCGGTGTGCGCGACGAGGGCGGCTACCGGGTCGCGGCACGGCTGCCGATCGGAGGTCACGAGTGATTCGCACGCTGATCGTGGACGACCAATCGATGATCCGGGTTGGCATTCGCGCGATCCTGGATTCGCAGGACGACATCACAGTCGTCGCAGAGGCGGAAAACGGCCGGCTCGGTATAGAACGGTGCCGCAGCCTTCGCCCTGATGTCGTACTGATGGACGTCCGGATGCCGGTGCTGGACGGACTGGCCGCGACGAGGGCCCTGCTCGGGCCGGAACGCACCGGGGGGCACACGCCGCGGGTGCTGATGCTGACGACGTTCGACCTGGACGACTACATCTACGATGCCCTGCGGGCCGGCGCGAGCGGCTTCCTGTTGAAGGACAACGAGCCCGAGGACCTGCTGCGGGCCGTGCGCGTAGTGGCCGGCGGCGAGGCGTTGCTGGCGCCGAGCGTCACCCGCCGGCTCATCGAGAACTTTGTCGAGGCGAGGCCGCGGCGAGCGGCCGGCGCCACGGCGCTCAACGGCCTTACCGACCGTGAGCGGGAGGTGCTGCGCCTGATGGCGCTCGGCCTGTCGAACGCCGAGATCGCCGCGTCGCTGTTCATCGCTGAGCAGACCACCAAGACGCATGTGAGCCGGATCCTGCAGAAGCTGGGCCTGCGCGACCGCGTCCAAGCGGTGGTCTTCGGCTACGAGACCGGCCTCGTTACGCCCGGCGGCCAGGCATGATTCGGCGGCCGGCCGCACTGCAGGATCGCGTACGGCAGCACGAACGCCCACCTGCGGCCGACGAACGCGTACGCAGCGATGTCGACATGACCAGCAGCCCGAAGGCACTGGCCAGCACGACCCACTGGATCTTTCGGCGGCGGGGGTCGAACCAGCTGGTGATGTGTGCGGTTGTGATCCTCAACCAGATCAGCGGCAGCGACAGCACCGGTAGGAAGGCCATCGCCCGCCACCTGACGACAAGATCTTGGCTGACGATGTCCCGCGCGACTCGGCTGACCACCCGGCCAGGGCGAACACCAACACCAGGTCGACGAACAGTTCCAGAAAGTTGGCCTGCCGCACGTCCTCGCGCCGCTGCAACAGGTCCTGAGCCTGTCCGCCGCCTTCCCGATGCCCCCACCCAGTGGGTCTGCCCCCCTGGTTCGGTTGACTCCTGACCTGTGAGGATGTGTTCCTCGCTGGAAGGATGTCTGTCATGCCGAAAGCGTTCCCGCCGGAGTTCCGTCGTGACGTGGTCGCGGTCGCCAGCAAGGGCGAGGCGCCGATCGCGAAGGACTTCGGGATCTCCGAGTCGTGTCTGCACCGGTGGCTCAAGCTCGCCGACATCGAGGAGGGGGGCCGCCCTGGGACCACCAGCAGCGAGTCGGCGGAGCTGCGGGAGCTGCGCAGGCGCAACAAGCTCCTGGAGCAGGAGAACGAGATCCTGCGTCGGGCGGCGGCGTTCTTCGCCAAGGAGATCGCCCCAAAATGATGTACCCGCTGGTCGGTGACCTGACCGCGGACGGGATCCCCGTCGCGGTGACCTGCCGGGCGCACCGGCCTGTGCTGGGACAACGCCGCCGCGGGATCGTTCATCGCCACCTTGAAACCGCGATATACCACTGGCAGCGGCTGTACTCAGCCCTCGACTACCGTGCCTGGCCGACGCACTCACGCCCACCAGACCGCATCGCAGCCCGACCAGCAAACCCACGAAGACCGTCCAAGATCCTTTGACAACGCCCACGACGTCTTCGAGGGATCCCGCCGGCCGCGCCTTCCCGGTCGTGGTCTAATGACGCCTTCGATCACTTTTCGGTGCCGCAGGTCGGCACCAAGTCGGGTTGAGTATTGGTTACTCATGACAAGACCTAATCCGTGAGCCAATGATGTACCCGCCAGAGAGTCGCGCACCGATGGTTTAAGTCCGCCGGCAGCCGGTCCACCAGTAACTCGCGGGACGATGTCACTTTGGACGTCGCGCCGTCCAGCTAAGTTAGGAGCTTCGAGATAGTGCTTAAGAGAAGCTTAATGACCATCACCACCCTCTTCGTTGCAGCTGCGGGGACGCTTTTCGCTTCAGCAACGCCGGCGAGCGCAGACATTGCCGGTTACTCGTGCAATGGCTCTGCAATTAAGATTGCTGGATACGGGAACGCCTTTTGGCCTTACCCGGCTGACGTACACGTAGCAAAACTGGGCACTTGGTCCGGATATCCGCTGAGTAAGTTCGAGTGGATTGGAACGGGCGCTCCGTTCTACATGAGCGGAAATCTCGAGCCATACACGTTTAAGTACCTGCCGGACAATAAATTGTACACCGTGAGTGAGTCTCGGGTTTGGATTCCCCCGTCCACAAGCTCAAATCTGTATGTTGCATGCCCAAAGGGGTTTGGAGTCTGGGCAATGTGACATCCAGCCTTCGCAGGCGGGTCCAGCTTCGGTCGTGCATCGTACGACCGAAGCTGTACCCCGTTTACTCCTAATCCCGCCATTCGTGGTAAGCCAGCAGCAAGCAGGTGTGAACTCCTGACCGCTTCAACCGATTCGCACCCTGGGCCTGGGTAGGTCGGCCACGAACGGAGCCTCCAATCTGCTGACGATGACGTGACTTCCGAGTATCGGTGTAAGCGGTCTGGCCTGACACGCTGAGCATTGACTGCTTGGCGGGAAGGGCAGGTAATGACCGAGACCATCGACTCCCAGTCGGTGAAGGGTGCTGACACCGTCGGGCGGGACACCCACGGCTACGACGCTGGGAAGAAGGTTAACGGCCGCAAGCGGTTCATCGACACCGACACCCTCGGCCTACTGGTCGTTGTCGCGGTGATGGCCGCGAGCTGGCAAGACCGTGATGGCGCCAGATCGACACTGCTGGCGACGTATATGGCCACTCCGATCCGGCACGTGTTTCGCCGACCAGGGCTTCGCCGGCAAGCTAATCGACTGGGCTTCCACGGCCCTGCGCACCACCATCGAGATCGTGCTGAGTTCCCCCCGCTTTATGGAGCGGTGGTTGTCGCGGAGAAGACCGTGCAAGTGGACCAGACGACAGATCATCGACGGCATACGGTGGCGGGTACGCACCGGTGCGCCATGGCGTGACGTGCCCGCGAACTACGCCCCGTGGCAAACGCTGTATCGATGGTTCCGCCGCTGGCAGCGTGACGGCACCTGGGCCCGCGTCCTGGCCGGGCTGCAAGCCGCGGCCGATGCGGCCGGGCGGATCGACTGGACCGTCAGCGTCGACTCCACGATCAGCCGCGCCCATCAACACGCGGCCGGCGCCCGTCGTGACGGCGACCGGCAGAAAGAACCACCGGGCGGGATCCATACCGAGCCTGCCGATCACGCGCTGGGCCGTTCGCGGGGCGGGTGGACCACCAAGACTCACCTTGCATGTGAACAGGGCCGCAAGGTCCTGGCAACCGTGATCACGGCCGGGCACCGCGGTGACAGCCCGCAATTCACCACGGTCCTCGACCGCATCCGGGTCACCCGCTGCGGGCCCGGTCGGCCCCGGACTCGCCCGCAGCAGTCCTGGCGGACCGGGCCTACACATCCAAGGTCAACCGCGCCTACCTGCGACGACGTGGAATCAAGGCCTGCATCCCGAGCAAGAGCGACCAAGACGCCCACCGCCTCGCGAAAGGCTCCCGCGGCGGCCGGCCACCCGCCTTCAGCCCTGAGACCTACCGCCAGCGCCACGCCGTGGAGTGCGGCATCAACCAGCTCAAGCAACACCGCGCCATGGCCACCCGCTACGACTGTGAGGATGATCAGGTGCCGCCCGGGGGTCGGGTCTGACCCGCGCTACGACGGGCCTTCGGTGCCTTGAGTTTGATCTGTCGACTCGGCCTCCGGGCGGTGTTTGCTGCCACCGGACCGGCGGGACGTGTCCCGATAGGGGCTTTGCCGCTAACAAGGCGCCATCACAGTCCTGACCGCCCCTGCCGGCCCGGCGACGGCCATCCGTTCCCGAGTCGTCAGGAGCCGAACAGCCGTGACCAGCATGTCTCACCCGCCGACGACCAGCCAAGACGACACCTCACCCGAAGCGATTCTCGGTGTCGACACGCACAAGGACGTCCACGTCGCCGCAGTCGTCAGCATCCACGGCGTCCTACTCGGCAGCCACAGTTTCCCGACCACGGCAGAGGGCTACCGCACGATGCTGGACTGGGCTGCCGCACTCGGCCGAGTGCGGCAAGCCGGGGTGGAGGGCACCCATTCCTACGGCGCCGCGCTGACTCGCCACCTGCTGAGCGCCGGAATCGGCGTCATCGAGGTCAATCAGCCGGACAAGGCCCACCGTCGCCGCCGCGGCAAGACCGACGCCATCGACGCCGAAGCAGCAGCTCGAGCCGTCCTGTCCGGCCGAGCCACCGCCGTCGCCAAGACCAGCGACGGTCACGTCGAGCGCGTTCGCCTGTTCAAACTGGCCAAAGCCTCGGCCATCAAGGCGCGGACACAGGCGATCAACCAGCTCAAAGCCATCCTCGTCGGTGCCGACCCAACCCTGCGCGATTCCCTGACCGGGCTCAGCAACCCCAAGCTCGTCCGCCGCTGCGCCGAGCTCGACCCCGGCCAGCCCGACACCCCGATGTCAGCCGCCGCATACACCTTGCGTCTGCTCGCGCACTGGATCATCGAACTCACCCGCGAGGCCGATGACCTGAACCAGCGGATCACCGATGCCATCAACGCCCACACACCCGATTTGCTGCAACGTCACGGTGTCGGTCCCGACACCGCTGCGGCGCTGCTCCTGGCCGCCGGCGACAACCCGCAACGACTCACCAGCGAAGCGTCGTTCGCCGCGCTATGCGGAGCCAGCCCGATCGAGATGTCCTCCGGCAAGACCCAACGGCGCCGCCTCAACCGAGGCGGCGACCGCCAAGCGAACTCCGCCCTCTACATCATCGTCATCGCCCGACTTCGCTGGGACGTTCGCACCCGCGCCTACATCGACCGGCGCGTCTCCGAGGGCAAAACCCGACGCGAAGCGATCCGCTGCCTCAAACGCTACGTCGCCAGGGAACTCTACGAACTCATCGTCCAGACAACGAGCCACACCAGCCAACGCTCAACCGCTTGACATCCATAGGGGCATCTGTGACGTGCTGTTCAGCTGCGTCGACCGGCCCTGGCCACGCGCCGTACTCAATCTCGCCGCCTACGCCCACCTCATTCCAGTCATCGACGGCGGCATCCTCATCCGCAGCGACGGCCATAGAATGCGCGGGGCCGAATGGCGCGCACACATGGCAGCGCCCGGCCGCGCCTGCCTGGAATGCCTCGGACAATACGATCCGGCCGATGTCTCCCTCGAACGCACCGGCCAACTCGACAACCCGTCCTACATTGCCGGCCTCCACCGCGACCATCCGCTACGCCGCAACGAAAACGTTTTCGCCTTCTCCATGGCCGCCGCCGCCAACGAGACACTCCAACTGCTTACCGCAGTCATCGCTCCCAACGGCATCGGTGACGTCGGCGCCCACCTGCATCACTTCGCTACCGGCACGCTCGACCGCAATGAAGCAGACTGTAACCCGGGATGCCCCTACACCGGGGCACTCCTCGGCAGCGCTGACAGTCACGGATTCGTCGTCACCGGCCGGCACTCGATCGCCGAGGCATCCCGGCTCGCTCGCTGACGGGCGGGGCGAGGGCTCTCAAAGCGGATAGCACCTCGCATCGACGACCTGCTGTGGAGCAACGTCTAATCGCACGCCGACGTGGCCTGTCAGCCTGATAGGCGACGGAGAGTTAGCACCAAACGATGACGCGTTGCGCGCGTGCAGCACGTCGAACGCCCTGCGGTCACCCTCACCGATGAGGCGCAACAACTGGTCATCGTCCACGTCCATCGACCAAAGTTAGGACGCATCACTCCGCGAAACGGTTCTCTACCACCGCACCACGCGCATGGCGGACACCGATGATGGCCTCCGATCACTAGACACACCCGAACCACCCGGAGTGTGATCTGAGCAGGGCTGACGTTCCTTCTGCCGATCTTCGGCAAGCGAGCACAGCAACGCGCAGGTGCGACCGGAAAACAAAGGAACCAAAAGGGGAAACCGCAGGTAATGAGCCTGCGGATGCAGATAGAGCACCGTCTTAGGAAACCGATGCTCTATCCCCTGAGCTACGAGGGCGCGATGGCCCAGCTTACCTGCCAGCGGATAGCCACGAGTGCCCAGGAGTGCTCACCCGTGCGCACCGCTGGCAGCCGCCGTTGCTCCGACCGGCGGAGCACACACCGAGCATGCGATCATCGCCTGGCAACGCCTGGTACCCACCGCTGCCCGACAATGACCAGAGCTACCCGGGCCTACCCATGACTCACCGAGCACGTTCCGAGCGCTACCACCAGTTCCGCTCGTTCAGGCGGCGGGGGCGCGACAGGTTGCCGGCCGGTGCGGCCCACGTCAACTTGCGAGTGAGGCCCCGGCCCGGTCAACCGGGCTGGTCATACCGTCTAGACGGGCCGCACGCGCCGCC
>NZ_JAEVHN010000226.1:0-8925 GCF_016803375.1 Micromonospora sp. 4G55 | reverse complement strand
TGGCGCCGCGCTGGCGCCAGCCGCTGCTCACCCGCCAGGTCGCTGGACCAGATGGCGGCGGCCCGGCCGGTCGCCGGCCTCGTCGCGGTGCTGGTGGCCCTGGTGGTGGCCGGCGCCGCCCTCGGCGGCCTGCGCGACTTCCTGCTGCAACGCACCGCCGAGGGCGTCGTGCTGGGCACCCGGCGCCGGCTCGCCGGACACCTGCTGCGGCTGCCCATCGTCGAGTACGACCGGCGCCGCACCGGCGACCTGCTCTCCCGGGTGGGCTCGGACACCACCCTGCTGCGGGCCGTGGTCACCTCCGGGCTCTTCGAGACGGTCACCGGTGCGGTGATGGTCCTCGGCGCGGCCGGCGCGATGGCCCTGCTCGACCCGGTGCTGTTCGGGGTGACCCTGCTGGGGGTGGCCGCCGGCGTCGGTTTCGCGCTCACCGTGGCCCGCCGGGTGCGCGGGCTGTCCCGCGCCGCCCAGGAGCGCGTCGGGGAGATGACCTCCGCCGTCGAGCGGGCCATCTCCGCCGCCCGGACCATCCGCGCCGCCCGGGCCGAGCACCGCGAGGCCGAGGCGGTCGGCGAGAGCGCCGCCCAGGCGTACGCGGCGGGGCTGCGGGTGGCTCGGGTGCAGGCGGTGGTCGGCCCGGTCAGCACGGTCACCATCCAGGGCGCGTTCCTGCTGGTCCTCGGCGTGGGCGGGGCCCGGGTGGCGGCCGGGGCGATCACCCTCGGCGATCTGGTGGCCTTCGTGATGTTCCTGTTCTTCCTGGTCCTGCCGCTGGGCCAGGCGGTGCACGCGTACACCCAGTTGCAGACCGGGCTGGGCGCGCTGCAGCGGATCGAGGAGGTGCTGGCCGTACCCGCGGAGGACGCCGGGGACGGCGCGGACCCAGCGGCGGCCCCGCCCGCCGGCCGCCCGGCGGCGATCGAGTTCGACCGGGTGGGGTTCGGCTACCCGGACGGTGCCCCGGTGCTGCACGAGGTGAGCTTCACCGTGCCGGCCGGCAGCCGCACCGCCCTGGTCGGCCCCTCCGGAGCCGGCAAGTCGACCCTGCTCGCGCTCGTGGAACGCTTCTACGAGGTCGGCTCCGGGTCGCTGCGGCTCGACGGCGTCGACGTGCGCCGGCTGCCCCGCGACGCCCTGCGGGCCCGGCTCGGCTACGTCGAGCAGGAGGCCCCGGTGCTGGCCGGCACGCTGCGGCAGAACCTGCTGATCGGCGCCCCGGACGCGACCGACGCCGCGCTGCTCGCCGTCCTCGACGAGGTCAACCTCGGCCACCTCGCCGAGCGCACCGACGCCGGGTTGGACGTGCAGGTGGGGGAGGGCGGGGTGCTGCTCTCCGGCGGCGAGCGGCAGCGCCTGGCGATCGCCCGGGCGCTGCTCGCCGGCCCGCCGGTGCTGCTGCTGGACGAGCCGACCAGCAACCTCGACGCGCGCAACGAGGCGGCGCTGCGCCGGGCCATCGACGCGGTGGCCGTGCGGCGCACCCTGCTGATCGTCGCGCACCGGCTCGCCACCGTCGTCGACGCCGACCAGATCGTGGTGCTCGACGGCGGCCGGGTGGTCGCGGTCGGCACCCACGACGAATTGACCGTCACCAGTCCGCTCTACCGGGAGCTGGCCGCCCACCAGCTGCTGGTGAGCTGATCCGGCCCACCGCACCTGACCTGCCCGGACGGGTCGCGACGGGGACAACCGGGACGCCCCGGACGAGCCGGGCAGCGACAGCCCGGCCGGTTCGCGTACCGTTGCCGCTCATGGGTGTGTCGCAACGGTTGAAGAGCAGGTTCCGGCGGTTCCTCCAGCGCCCGGGGACGACGGTCGACCTGGCCCCGCTGGAGAAGTTGCTGCCGCAGATCGCCGCGCGCGAGGACGAGCTGTCCGCCCTCGACGACGCCGAGCTGATCGAGGCCGCCGGCGCCGCCACGGAGTACGCGGAGATCTGCGCGATCGGCCGCGAGGCCGCCCGCCGCGGGCTGGACCAGCGGCCGTACGACGTGCAGCTGCTCGGGGCGATGGCGCTGCTGTCGGGCAAGGTCGCCGAGATGGCCACCGGTGAGGGCAAGACGCTCACCGCCACCATCGCCGCGTACGGGCACGTCCGGCTGGGCAACGGGCCGGTGCACGTGCTCACCGTCAACGACTACCTGGCCCGCCGCGACGCCGAGTGGATGGCGCCGGTCTACCGGCTGCTCGGGCTGACCGTGGGCTGGGTCAACGAGGCCTCCACCCCCGAGGAGCGGCGCGCCGCGTACGCCTGCGACGTGACCTACGTCGCGGTCAGCGAGGCCGGCTTCGACTTCCTCCGCGACCAGCTCGTCACCGACCTCGCCGACCGGGTCCAGCCGCCGCTGAAGACCGCGATCGTGGACGAGGCCGACTCGATCCTGATCGACGAGGCCCGGGTCCCGATGGTGCTCGCCGGCGCGGTCGCCGGCGAGCAGGACCCGGTGCACGCCGCCGCGGCGCTGGTGCGCGGCCTGCGCAAGGGCAAGCACTACACCGTCGCCGAGGACGGCCGCAGCGTGGCGTTCACCGCCGCCGGCCTGGCCACCGTCGAGGCGAAGCTCGGCGGCATCGACCTGTACGACACCGAGCACGTCGGGCAGCTCTCGGCGGTCAACGTGGCGCTGCACGCGCACGCCCTGCTGCACCGCGACGTGGACTACATCGTCCGGGACGGCTCGGTCGAGCTGATCGACGAGATGCGCGGCCGGGTGGCCCAGCGCCGCCGCTGGCCGGACGGCCTGCAGGCGGCGGTCGAGGCCAAGGAGGGCCTGGACGCCACGGCCGAGGGCGAGGTGCTGGGCACCATCACCGTGCAGGCGTACATCGCGCTCTACCCGACGGTCTGCGGGATGACGGCCACCGCCGTGCTCGTCGGCGAGCAGCTGCGCGAGTTCTTCGGCCTCGAGGTGGCGGTGATCCCGCCGAACACCCCCTGCGTCCGGGAGGACGAGCAGGACCGCATCTACGCCACCCGGGCCGAGAAGGAGGAGGCGCTGATCGACGAGATCACGCGCTGCCACCAGGCCGGTCGGCCGGTGCTGGTCGGCACCCTGGACGTCAAGGAGTCCGAGGGGCTGGCCGCCGGCCTGCACGCCGCCGGGGTGCCCTGCGTCGTGCTGAACGCGAAGAACGACGACGAGGAGGCGGCGATCATCGCCGAGGCCGGCGCGTACGGCGCGGTCACCGTCTCCACCCAGATGGCCGGCCGGGGCGTGGACATCCGCCTCGGCGGCAGCGACCAGAGCGACCGGGACCGGGTGGCCGAGCTGGGCGGCCTGTACGTGATCGGCAGCGGCCGGCACGACAGCCGCCGGGTCGACGACCAGCTGCGCGGCCGGGCCGGCCGACAGGGCGACCCGGGTGGCTCGGTCTTCCTCGTCAGCCTGGAGGACGACCTGGTGGTCCGGCACGCCGGCGACGCCGTGCCGGCCTCGCCGCGGATGAACGCCGACGGCCTGGTCACCGACGAGCAGGTGGACTACGCCGTGGAGCACGCCCAGCGGGTGGCCGAGGGCGTCAACCACGAGATCCACCGCAACACCTGGCGGTACAGCGTGGTGATCGAGCAGCAGCGCAAGGCGCTCGCGGAGCGCCGCGAGCGGCTGCTCACCAGCGACGTGGCCGCGCTGATGCTGCTCGACCGGGTGCCGGACAAGGCCGGCGAGATGGACGAGGACCTGCTCGCCCGGGTGGCCCGGTCGATCGCCCTCTACCACCTCGACCGGCTCTGGGCCGAGCACCTGGCCGAGCTCTCCGAGGTACGCGAGGGCGTGCACCTGCGGGCGCTGGGCCGCCTCGACCCGCTGGACGAGTTCCACCGGGCGGCGGTGCCGGCGTTCAACAACCTCGTCCCCGAGATCGAGACCCGCACCATCGCCACCTTCACCGAGACCGAGTTCGACGCCGACTGGGAGCCGGACGCCGCCAAGCTGGTGCGGCCGACCGCCACCTGGACGTACCTGGTCCACGACAACCCGTTCGGCTCGGAGCTGGACCGGCTGATCGCCTCGGTCGGCCGGCGGCTCTCCGCCGCGCGCTGAGCGGTCATCGGGGTCCCTTCCGGCGCGGGTCCGCGCCGGAAGGGACCCCTTTACGCGGTTTCGATCCTGGTTTGCGAGGGTAGAAGCCCGGGGCTCATGAGTCAGGGGAGATCACACGATGGGACAGGCAATGGGGCCGGTCGACGGGGTCGGGCGGCGCGCGAGGGCTGTGCGCCGGTGAACCTGGACATGCGGGAGCCGACGATCGACACCCTCGGCGTGCTGGAGACCGCCGGCCTGCTGCGCGAGCTGACCGCCGGCCTGATCGCGGCCGACGACTTCGACGAGGCGCTGGCCCGGCTGGTACGGATCGCCCGGGACGCCGTACCGGACGTGACCTGGTGCGGCTTCACCGCACTGCGCGCCGGGGAGCCCGCCGGGGTGGCCGCCTCCGACCCCGGCCTGGCGGAGCTGGACGACCTGCGGCACGGCCCGGAGTCGCCGGCGATGAGCGCCATCGGGCGCCGGGAGATGACCGTCGCCCAGGACCTCGCGGTCGAGGAGCGCTGGCCGGGCTGGACGGCCCGGGCGCGGGGCCTCGGGGTACGCGGGGTGATCTCCGCGCCGGTCGACGTCGACGAGCAGGCGATCGGGGTGATCAACCTCTACACCGACTCCGCCGGCACCTTCACCACCCGGCACCAGCTCACCGCGATGTTGCTCGCCGAGCACGCCGGTCTGCTGCTGGCGGCGGTGCGGGACCGGGTCAAGCAGGCCGAGCGCGCCGGTGAGCTGGACGAATCGCTGCTGGAGGAGGGCGTTGTCGGCCAGGCGGTCGGGGTGATCATGACCCAGCGCGGGTGCCCCGCACCGGAGGCCCTCGACGTGCTGCGCAACGCCGCCTCCTCGCTGGACATCCCGCTGCGCGAGGTCGCCGAGCGGCTGGTCGCCACGGTGTCGCGTCCCCGGGAGGGTTGAGCGCGTCGTTTCGTCGGACTGGTGCCCGGGTAGCACCCTGGTTTCGTGACCTGACACGAAACCTGGGGAGGAACCGATGGAGAGCCGGCTGCGGGTGCAGGGGCATCCGATCCAACCGATGCTGGTGACGTTCCCGTTCGGGCTCTTCGTCAGCGCGGTCCTCTTCGACCTCGCCGACGTGGCCGGCGGGCCGGCCTTCCTCGGCGAGGTCGGCTACTGGACGGCGGTCGCCGCCCTGGTCGCCGCCGCGCTCGCCGGGGTGGCCGGCATGGTCGACCTCTGGGACGTCCGGGCCGGCCGGACCCGCCGCACCATGGTCACCTTCAACCTGGTCAACGCCGGCATGGCCGCGCTGTTCCTGCTGGCCTGCCTGATCCGGGCCGACGCGCCGCAGCGCGGCGCCACCGCGGTCCTGGTGTTCACCGAGCTGGTCGCCCTGGCCGTCGGCGCGGTCGGGGTCCGGCTGGGCGCCCGCCTGATGCGCCAGTTCGACGCGGGCCGCCGGGAGCCGAGCGGCTTCGAGGCCCTGGAGGGCGTGCCGGCCGCCGGCGCCACCGTGGAGATCATCCGCCCTCGCGCCTGACCCCGCCGCTGGCTCCGGGCCGCCCGCCGGCCCACGTCGCCGACGTGGCGGTGTCCCCAGGCGGAGGCCGATCCGGGGTCGACCGTGGCCGGCGGAATCCGGTTGTGGGGCACCCCTCGGGCCCGGCAGGGTGGCCGGATGGCAGAGCGTTCCTTCGCCGAACTGGTCGCCGAGGCGGCGGCCGCGCCCGTGCACGGTTGGGACTTCTCCTGGCTCGACGGCCGGGCCACCGAGGAACGCCCGCCGTGGGGCTACGCCCCGCTGGTGGCGGCCCGGCTGGCGGCGGTCTCCGCCGCCCTGGACATCGACACCGGCGGGGGAGAGGTGCTGGCCGAGGCGCCGGCCCCGCCGCCGCTGCTGGTCGCCACCGAGGCCTGGCCGCCCAACGTCGCGGTCGCCCGACGTACGCTGCGCCGGGTCGGCGCCACCGTCGTCCAGGTCGGCCCCGGGTCCGCGCTGCCGTTCCGGGACGCCTCCTTCGACCTCGTCACCAGCCGGCACCCGGTCGAGACCGCGTGGGCCGAGATCGCCCGGGTGCTGCGCCCCGACGGGGCGTACCTGTCCCAGCAGATCGGCCCGGGCACGATGCGGGAGCTGAGCGAGGCGATCCTCGGCCCGCTGCCGCCCCCGACCAGCCGGCAGCCGGAGCGGGCCGTGGCCGCCGCCCGGGCCGCCGGCCTGGCCGTGGTCCGCCTCGAACAGGCCACCCTGCGGGCGGTCTTCCACGACGTCGGCGCGCTGGTCTGGTTCCTGCGCAAGGTCGTCTGGACGGCGCCGGACTTCGACGTGGACCGGCACCGGCCGCAGCTCGCCGCGCTGGACCGGCGGATCCGCGCGGAGGGGGCCTTCGTCGCCCACGCCCGCCGGTTCCTGATCGAGGCGGTCCGGCCGGCCTGACCGGCGTCAGTGGCTGCGGGCGTGGTGGGCGGCGAGCACGTCGGCGCCGAAGTCGCCCGCCGGGCGGCGCAGCACCGTGTGCGCGTGGTTGCCGTCCTCGGTGGTGTTGTCGTACTCGATCAACAGGTCGTCGCCCTGCACCCGGTAGTAGTGCCGCCCACCCCGGCCGGTCGACCCGGCCCAGGCGAAGTGCAGCTCGCCGCCGGCGAGCCGGTCGCCTCGCGGACCGCCAGCTCGGCGGGGAGCCGGTCCAGGTAGAGCGCCACCAGTTGGTCGAGCAGGGCGCGGCCGGTGACGCCGAGCCGGTCGCCGGGCACGCCCAGCGGGGTGAGCGGCCCGTCGATCGACGGCCGGGTGGCGCTCACGATGTCCGCCGGGGCCTCGTCGGCGATGATCGCGGCGGTCCGCCCGGCCGGCCCGATCGCCGCCAGCAGCTCCCGGCCGAGGTCCTCCTCGATGCCGAGCGGGCGGGAGACGGGCCGCCCGGCGTGCCGGACGGTGGCCGGGTTGGCGCCGAGGAAGAGCGGGGCGGGGGAGACCTCGTCGTCGACCACCGTCATGCTCACCGACAGGTGGTGCCCCTCGAACCGCCACGCCCAGCGGTCGTCGCGAGCCGGGTCGCCGTAGAGCGCCACCCAGTAGTCGCCGCTGTGCCGGCCACGTCGCCACTCCTCGGCCCGGTCCAGCACCTCCTCCAGCGCCACCACCGTCATCGCCTGGGCGTACGCCGGTGGGCTCAGCGCGGTGGCCAGCAGCCGGTGCGCGGCCTTGCGCCCGGCGCGGTCCAGGTCGGCCAGGCACACCCCGGGTCGGGGCCGGGGCCGGTACTCCAGCCACCGCCGGCCCTCGTCGTCGAAGGTGTGCCTGGCGGCGGCGCGCGCCGGCTCGTCGAGCGTGGCCAGCAGCGCGCCGGCCGCCGTGCGCATCCGCTCCGGTACGGGATCGTCCATGGTGTCGCCTCAGTGGGAGGTGAGCAGGGTGAGCATCTCCGGCAGGTCGAAGAAGCGGGCGGTCTCCACCGCCGACGGGTCGCCGTGTGTCGGGTCGGCGCCCGCGTCCAGCAGCGCGCGGACCGCCTCGGCGTTCTTGCGGAACACCGCCGCCGCCAGCGCGGTCTGCCCCCGGTCGTTGGCGCGCGAGTGGTCGGCGCCCCGGGCGAGCAGGGCCGCCACCGTCGCCGGTCGGGCGTGGTAGGCGGCCAGGATGAGCAGGGTGTCGCCCTTGTCGTTGGTCATGTTCACCGGCAGGCCGGCGTCGACGTGGCCGCTGAGCTCCTCGGTCTCACCGGCGCGGGCCAGGTCGAACATCCGGTGGGCGAAGGCCAACGTCTCGGCGTCCAGGTCGTCGGTCACCCGTCCAGGCTAGTCGGCCGCCGCGCCCGGCGGACTGGTAGCTTGCCTGCCCACGACGGGAGGGTCATGGACGACGTGTACGTCGGCAACGCGGGTGTGGACGGTGCCACCAACGCCGGTTGGTTGCTCGGGCACTTCATGCCCGCCGGCGACCCCCGGCACAGCGCCGAGGTCGAGGTGAAGTGGGGCGTGCACCCGCCGGGGGAGGCCCGCTCGCGGTGGGCCACCCAGGAGCGGCGGATCGCGCTGCTGGTCCTGGTCAGCGGCCGGTTCCGGGTGGAGTTCCCGGACCGGACGGTGGTGCTGGGCACGCCGGGCGACTACGTGGTGTGGGGCCGCGGGGTGGACCACTGCTGGTACGCCGAGCAGGCGTCGGTGGTGCTGACCGTGCGCTGGCCCTCGGTGCCGGGCTACCGGGTGGACCCGCCGGTCTCGCGCTGATCCCCGGCGTTCGGGTCGGCGTCCCAGCATCCGGTATTACCTACTAAACCCATAGGCTTTGACTCCTATAGTGATGGCCGGACGCATCACCACGGGAGACCGCCATGACCGACCCGCACACCGACCTGCTCGCCGTCGCCGCCTCGTACGCCGACCCGGCCGGCTGGCCGGTGCCGCTGCGCTTCGACCCGGTCGAGCGGTGGTACGCCCGGCTCGCCGGCACCGACTCGCACGAGGTCTGGGCGCTGAGCTGGCTCCCCGGCCAGGGCACCGACCTGCACGACCACGGCGGCTCCTCGGGCGCCTTCCTGGTCGTCGCCGGTGAGCTCACCGAGGAGGCGGTGTCCGGTGGACGGCTGCGCCCGCACCGCCTGGCCGCCGGGGCCGGGCGACGGTTCGGCCCGCGGCACGTGCACGTGGTGACCAACCGCGCCCACCAGCCCGCGGTCAGCGTCCACGTCTACCGGCCCGCGCTGCGCCGGATGACCCGCTACCGGCTCGACGCCGGCCGGCTGCGGGTCGCCGACGTGGCCGAGGCCGGCGTCGCCTGGTGACCCTACCGTCCCCACCCACCCGCCGGCTCGTTCCTGGAAGGACCGCGAGGATGCCGCACCAGCACCACCCGAGTACCGACCGCCCGCCGCTGCCACCACCGGGATCCCGGGGCATCGACGAGATCCTCGCCGCCGCC
>NZ_JAEVHN010000225.1:0-9015 GCF_016803375.1 Micromonospora sp. 4G55 | reverse complement strand
CACCTGGTCGGGTCGCCGCCACCGTCCGCCCCGGCCCGGCCGGGACCGGATCACCTTCCACACCATCGAAGCCGACGGTGGGCTGCGGGTGCTGCCCAGCGACGTCGTGCCGTACCTCTCCGCCGGTGTGCTCGACGCCGACCTCTTCGACGTGCAGGAACTGGTCGCCGACGGGTACGGCGACGCCGCGCAGGGCGCGCTGCCACTGATCGTGCGCTACCAGCAGCCGGCCGGCGGGCGGGTCCGTCCGCTCGCCGGGGCCACCGCCGCCCGCCCGCTGGAGAGCATCAACGGCGCCGCGCTGAAGGTTGGCAAGAAGGAGCTCGGCGGGCTGTGGACGACGCTGCGCGGCACGCCGCAGGCGCATACCGCGGCCGGTGCGCCGGCCCGGCTCGGCGCCGGCATCGACCGGGTCTGGCTGGACGGGCGGGTGCGAGCGGACCTGGAGCACAGCGTGCCGCAGATCGGCGCCCCGGCGGCCTGGGCGGCCGGGCGGGACGGCGCCGGTGTCGAGGTCGCCGTGCTGGACACCGGGGTCGACGCGAACCACCCCGACCTGGCCGGGCGGATCGTCGAGGCGAAGGACTTCAGCGGCACCGGCAGCGCGCAGGACGGGCACGGCCACGGTACCCACGTGGCGTCCACCATCGCCGGCAGCGGCGCCGCCTCCGGCGGGCTGCGCAAGGGCGTGGCGCCGGGTGCGCGGCTGCTCGTCGGCAAGGTGCTCGACGACCACGGCAACGGCTACGGCTCGGACATCATCGCGGGCATGGAGTGGGCCGCCCACTCCGGCGCCAAGGTCGTCAACATGAGCCTCGGCGGCGACGCCACCGACGGCACCGACCCGATGAGCCAGGCGGTCAACGACCTCACCGCCGAGACCGGCACCCTTTTCGTGATCGCCGCCGGCAATTCGGGCGCGGCGCAAACCGTCGGCTCGCCGGGCGCCGCGACCGCGGCGCTCACCGTCGGCGCGGTGGACCGCGACGACAATCTGGCCGAATTCTCCAGCCGCGGCCCCCGGCTCGGCGACAACGGCCTGAAGCCGGAGATCACGCCCCGGGCGTCGGCATCGTCGCCGCCCGCGCCGCCGGCACCACCATGGGTACGCCGGTGGACGACGCGTACACGCGGGCGTCCGGGACGTCGATGGCGACCCCGCACGTCGCCGGCGCGGTGGCGATCCTCTCTCAGGAACACCCGGACTGGACCGCCGGGAAGCTCAAGGACGCGCTGGTCAGCACGACGAAGGCGAACCCCGCGCTGACCGTCTTCGAGCAGGGCGGCGGCCGGGTTGACGTGGCCGGCGCGCTGAGCCAGCGGGTATACGGCTCGGCCACTGCCGACTTCGGCCGGGTGAACACCGGCGGTGCGGCGGTGGAGCGGACCGTTACGTACACCAACGGCACGTCGTCCCCGCAGACCCTGCGGCTGGCCTTGGAGCTCCGCAACCTGGACCGCGGTGCGGCCGAGCCGGACGGGGTGTCGCTCGACGGCACGGAGGTGACCGTGCCGGCCGGCGGCAGTGTGAACGTCCCGCTGCACGCCGACCCGGCGAAGCTGGACCGGGGAGTGCACGGAGGGTGGCTGGTGGCCACCGGCGCGGACGGTGTCGCGGTACGTACGGCCGTCGGGCTCACCCTCAGTGGCCCGATCCACACCGTCACCCTGCGCGCGCTGGACATGGCCGGGCAGTCCGGCGTGGCGACGGTGTTCACCCTCTTCGGCGAACACCACGAGTCGGACCAGCTCGGTTGGATCCCCGGTGAGGTGCAGGTGCAGGTCGAGGAGGGCCCGTACCTGCTCGAGGGGCTGATCGATCACGGCGCACCGCTGGACGAGCAGCTCACCCTGGTCACCGATCCCGAGCTGATGGTCGACCGGGACCTCACCGTGGTGCTCGACCCGCGCAAGGCCACGCCGGTGCGGATCGAGACGCCGAAGCCGACCGAGCAGCGGGCGGTGATCAGTTTCTTCGAGCACCGGATCTTCGGCAACGGCCGGCAGGTCGACCACGGCGTGATGGAGTTCAGCACGGTTCAGCAAGTGAACGTCACGCCCACCCGGCCGGTGCGCGAGGGCGAGTTCGAGTTCTCCTCCCGGTGGCAGCTGGTCGCCCCCATGGTGGACGCCAAGGTCAGCAACGTCTCCGGTCCGCTGGACATCAACCTGCTGCACCAGTCGCCGGCTCCGGACGGCCGGCGGAAGCTGCCGCTGGTGTGGGCGGGCGACGGCACCCCCGCCGAGCTGTCCCGAGCCGGGGTCCGAGGTGCGGCCGCGCTGGTCGCCAGCAGACCCGAGGTTGTCGCGGAGGACCAGATCGTCGCCGATGCCGCCGCGGCGGGCGCCGCGATGGTGCTCATGGTCCGCCCGGCGGATTGGAGCGCGTGGACGGTCTGGGCTCCCGACGGGGACCGCCTGCCGATTCCGTCGATGGTGGTCGCGTACGACGATGGGCAGCGGATGATCGCGGCGGCGAAGGCCGGAGGCGTGACGCTGGACCTGACGCTGACCCCGAACAGCCCCTACCTGTACGACGTGTGGCAGGTGTCGAAGGGGCGGATCCCGGACCGCATCGTGCACCAGGTGACCGCGGACAACACCGCCGAGGTGACCGCCCGCTACGCCGACACCGGCGGGTTCGACTGGGCCGGCGAGCAGCGGTTCGGCTGGCGGCCCTGGCAGGAGTACTCCTGGATGGACGAGAAGCGGTTGGTGCGTACCGGCACCGTGCGGCAGGAGTTCGTCAGCGCCGGGGACAACTGGTGGCAGCAGCGGGTGCTGCACCGGCTCCCCTGGTCCTGGGGCCGGCTGACCGGGGGCTCTACGCAGCAGCCCCGGCAGTACGCCGCCGACGACCGGGTCACCGAAACCTGGCACGCGCCGGTGTTTCGGCCGGCCGTGCCGGCGGGTCCCGGGGTGGCTGTGCCCACGCGTACCGGGGACAACCTCGACCTGCGGGTGGCCGAATTCGTCGACGCCGACGGCCACTACAGCCCGGCCGGGTTCAGCGAGGAGCAGGACACCGTCGAGCGCCGGCTGAGCCGGGACGGGCAGCAGATCGCCGACCTCTCCGGCGGCTGGGCACCGGTTCCGACCAACCCGGGTTCGGCCCGCTACCGGCTGGACGTCACCACGCGGCGGTCGTCGGACGAGTGGCGGTGGGCCACCCGGACCGAGACGGCCTGGGAGTTCACCTCGGGCCGCCCGGCCGGGGACAGTGCCCAGCCGCTGCCGCTGCTCCAGGTGGACTACCGGGTGCCGGCCGACCTGCGCGGCACGGTCGCCGGTGGGCGTCCGCACCAGCTGGAGCTGACGCTGCGCCAGCCGGCGGGCGTATCGGCCCCGAAGGGCACCAGCCTGCGGGTGGAGGTGTCGTTCGACTCCGGCGCGACCTGGCGGTCGGTGCCGGTGCACGGCACCGACACCCGGTACACCGCGTCGGTGCCGGCCGGCAAGGGAGCCGTGTCGCTGCGGGTGCACGCCGCCGACAGCGCCGGCAACGTCGTCGATCAGACCGTGATCGACGCGTACGGGCTGCGCTGAGCCGGGCGTCCGCGCGGGTCGACCCCCCCTCCCGCGCGGACGCCTCCGTCGGCCCGTCCGGCTGCCCGCCAGAAAATGGTGAGCAACCGGACCGGGCCGCCGCCAGTGGCCGCCGCCGGCACCGCCTTCGGGTGGCGGGACCGGCGGCGGCTCGGCCGGCGGGCAGGTCAGAGCCAGCCGCGCCGGGCGGCCTGGTAGGCCAGGCCGGGGCGGTGTCCACCCCGGCGACCGTCATCAAATCGGCGAGGCGGCGTTGCACGGTGCGCCGGCTCACCCCGAGCTGGGAGGCGATGGACTTGTCCGGCACCCCGGCCACGAAGAGCGAGAGCAGCCGGACCTCGTCGGCGTCCGGCAGGTAGCCGTCCGCCTCGCCGGCCGGCGAGGTGGCGGACCGCAGCGGAGTGGCCACCAGCCAGTGACTCTCGAAGAGGGCGAGCAGCGCGTCGAGCAGTTGGCTGCGGCCGATCACCGCGGCGCTCGGCTCTCCGACGTCCCGGTCGGGCACCAGCGGGCAGATCGCCGTCCGGGCGTCCACGATGGCCAGCCGGACCGGCAGCCGGTCCAGCACCCGGGCCTGCTCGCCGGCGCGTACGCCCAGCTCCACGTCCGCCAGCGCGCCCGGTTCGAGGAGCATCTCCCGCTCGTAGATGGCCCGGTAGCGGACCCCGCGGGCCAGCGCGTCGAACTCCTCGACGTTCTCCGATCCGGGCATCGTCAGCGGGTTCGCCCGGCAGAACCAGAGCACCTCGCTGCGCGCCGAGTTCTGCACGTCGCGCAGCCGTTCCCGGAGCACCCCGGCGCCGGTGATCACCTCCACCAGGTGGTCGGCGTCGTGCCGGCGCAGGCCGGCCCGGTACTCCTCGGTGAGCCGGGTGACCGCCGCGCGGGCCGCCTCCAGTGCCTCCTGGCGGCGCAGCAACGCCTCGCCGAGCGCGACGTCGGGGGCCAGCGGCCGCAGCGGTCCGTCCGGGTCGGGACCGGTCGGCAGGACCAGCCCCTTGTCGCGCAGGGTGTCGAGCTGGGCGACGACCTCGGCGCGCGGGCGGCGCAGCCACCGGGCCAGCTCGTCGACCCGCGCCACGGTGAGCTGCACCAGGCGGCGGTACAGCTCCTCCTCGTCCGGGGTCAGGCCGATCACGTCCAACACGGGGCTGAACTGTACGCACGACTCCCCCCGGCGTCGCCGGCTGGTCAAGTGTCGGGGGCCGCGTCTACTGTCGGTTGCTGTGCTGGAAGAGCTGCGCATCACCGGACTGGGCGTCATCGAGGACACCACGCTGCCGTTGACCGGCGGGATGAACGTCATCACCGGCGAGACCGGTGCCGGCAAGACCATGGTGGTGACCGGCCTCGGCCTGCTCTTCGGTGGCCGGGCCGACGCCGGGCGGGTCCGGGCCGAGCCGGGCCGGGCGGTGGTCGAGGGGCGGCTGCGCCTCGGTGGCCGGCTCGCCGACGCGGTGCACGCCCGGATCGTCGACGCCGGCGGCGAGCCCGACGAGGACGGCTCGCTGCTGCTGGCCGCGCGCCGACGCGGTGCACGCCCGGATCGTCGACGCCGGCGGCGAGCCCGACGAGGACGGCTCGCTGCTGCTGAGCCGCACGGTCACCGTCGAGGGCCGGTCCCGGGCCCACCTGGGCGGGCGGAGCATGCCGGTGTCGATGCTCGGCGAGGTCGGCGAGCAGGTGGTGGCGGTGCACGGCCAGTCCGACCAGCTGCGCCTGCTGCGTCCGGCCGAGCAGCGCGCCGCGCTGGACCGGTTCGCCGGGCCGGAGCACGAGAAGCTGCTCGACGCGCTGCGCGAGGCGTACGGCCGGTGGCGGCACGTGGTGGACGACCTGGCCGACCGGCGGCGCAACGCCCGTGCCCGCAACCAGGAGGCCGACCTGCTGCGGCTGGGCCTGGACGAGATCACCCGGGTCGACCCGCAGCCCGGCGAGGACGACGAGCTGAAGGCCGAGGCGCAGCGGCTGGAGCACGCCGAGGGGCTGCGCACCGCCGCCCAGCTCGCCCACCAGTGCGTCGCCGGTGGCGCGGAGGCCGCCGACGAGACGCCCGACGCCACGGCGCTGCTGGGCACCGCCCGGCGCACCCTCGAGGCGCAGGCCGGCACCGATCCGGCCCTCGGCGAGCTGGCGGCCCGGCTGGAGGAGGCGGCCACGCTGGTCGCCGACGTCTCCGCCGAGCTGTCGACGTACCTGGCGGCGCTGGACGCCGACCCGGCCCGGTTGCAGGTCATCTACGAGCGACGGGCCGCGCTGCGCGCGCTGACCCGCAAGTACGCCGACGACGTCGACGGGGTCATCGCCTGGGCCGAGCGGGCCCGCACCCGACTGTCCGACCTGGACAACTCCGACGAGCTGCTCGACGAGCTGGACCGCGAGGCCACCCGGCTCGCCGGCGAGGTGGCCGAGCTGGCCGGCCGGGTGTCCACCTCCCGCCAGGAGGCGGCGACCCGCTTCGCCGAGCAGGTCACCGTCGAGCTGGCCGGACTGGCCATGCCGCACGCCCGGATCGACGTGGCGGTGGTGCCGCGGCCGGTGGGCCGGACCGAGCCGAGCCTGCCGGTCAACGGCGCCGAGGCCGGCATCGGCCCGGACGGCGCCGACGAGGTCGAGTTGCGGCTGCTGGCCCACCCGGGCGCGCCCTCGCTGCCGCTGCAGCGCGGCGCCTCGGGCGCGAGCTGTCCCGGGTGATGCTCGCCATCGAGGTGGTCTTCGCCGGCTCCGGCGGCCCGCCCACGCTGGTCTTCGACGAGGTGGACGCCGGTGTCGGCGGCCAGGCGGCGGTGGAGATCGGCCGCCGGCTGGCCCGGCTGGCCCGCAGCCACCAGGTGCTGGTGGTCACCCACCTGCCGCAGGTGGCCGCCTTCGCCGACCGGCACCTGGTGGTGGCGAAGGACACCGGGGGAGCGGTGACCACCAGCGGGGTCCGTGTGGTGGAGGACACCGAGCGGGCCCGGGAGCTGGCCCGGATGCTCGCGGGTTTGCCGGATTCCGACCTGGGTATCGCGCATGCGGAGGAACTCCTGGCGGTGGCGGCCAAGGAAAGGCGGCCCTGACCGTCGCTATTGTGAGCGCAAGCACACCGGCCTGCGCTCCGGTGTGCTTCCCTGGGTAGGCGGCCCTGCTCAGGCATGTCGCGACAGAAAAGCCTGCCTCACATGCCAGGATGGTCACGATGCGTCTACCCACGTTGCGCCGGACCCGGAACGCGGAACCGGGCTCAGTCCTCGGCACCGCACGTCTCGATCGTCGTACGAAACGGCTGGTCGGCCGGCTCCGCCCCGGTGACATCGCGGTGATCGACCACGTCGACCTGGACCGGGTGGCGGCCGACTCGCTGGTCGCCGTCGGCGTCGCCGCGGTGCTCAACGCCAAGCCGTCGGTCTCCGGGCGCTACCCCAACCTCGGCCCCGAGGTGCTGGTGGGCGCCGGCATCCCGCTCCTGGACGACCTGGGCGAGGGGGTGTTCGAGCGGATCCGCGAGGGCGACACCATCCGGATCGAGGGCAACACCGTCTACGTCGGCGACGAGCCGGTCGCCCACGGTGAGCTGCAGGACGCCGAGACGGTGGCCAAGGCGATGGCCGACGCCCGCGAGGGGCTGTCGGTCCAGCTCGAGGCGTTCGCCGCCAACACCATGGACTACCTGCGGCAGGAACGCGACCTGCTGCTCGACGGGGTGGGCGTACCGGACATCCAGACCCAGGTCCAGGGCCGGCACTGCCTGATTGTGGTCCGCGGCTACGACTACAAGGACGACCTGGACGTGCTGCGCCCGTACATCCGGGAGTTCAAGCCGGTGCTGATCGGCGTGGACGGCGGGGCGGACGCGCTGGTCGAGGCGGGGTACACCCCCGACATGATCATCGGCGACATGGACTCGGTCACCGACGACGTGCTGCGCTGCGGCGCCGAGGTGATCGTGCACGCCTACCCGGACGGGCGGGCGCCCGGCCTGGCCCGGGTCAACGGGCTCGGCGTGCCCGCGATCACCTTCCCCGCCGCCGCCACCAGCGAGGACCTCGCGATGCTGCTGGCCGACGAGAAGGGCGCCTCGCTGCTGGTGGCCGTCGGCACCCACGCCACCCTGGTGGAGTTCCTGGACAAGGGCCGCGGCGGCATGGCCTCGACCTTCCTCACCAGGCTCAAGGTCGGCGGCAAGCTGGTCGACGCCAAGGGCGTGAGCCGGCTCTACCGGCAGAGCATCTCGGGCTCCTCGCTGCTGCTGCTGGTCCTCTCGGCGGTCGCCGCGATGGCCTCCGCGGTGGCGGTCTCCACCGTCGGGAAGGCGTATTTGGGCGTGGTCTCGGAGTGGTGGGACAATTTCGTGTTCCAGCTCGGCCAGCTCTTCTAGCTCCCCGACCGATCAAGAGGCTGCAAGCGTGATCAACTTCCGGTACCACGTGGTGTCCCTGACCGCGGTCTTCCTGGCGTTGGCCATCGGCCTGGTGGTCGGCACGGCCGCCCTCAACGGCCCCGTGGCGGACTCGCTCAAGGAGAACGTCAACGCGCTGCGCAAGGACAACCAGCAGATGCGTCAGTCGGTCAACAACATGCAGAAGGAGCTGGAGCTCGAGGAGGACTTCGCCGCCCAACTGGCGCAGGTCGTCCTGCCGGGCAAGCTCACCGGCAAGCGGGTGCTGGTGCTGAGCCTGCCCGCCGGCCGCGACCACACCGAGGGCGTGCTGAAGATGCTCGAACTCGCCGGGGCCGACGTGACCGGCCGGGTCGACCTGCAGGACAAGTTCATCAACCCGGACAACAACACCAACCTGATGGAGCTGGCGGTGACCGCCGCGCGGCCCACCGCGCCCGCCTCCGCGCTGCCCGGCAACGGCAACGGGGTGGAGACCTCCAGCGCCCTGCTGGCCAGCGTGCTGCTCGACCGGGCCCAGGGCGCCCCCGCCGTCACCGACGCCGACCGCCGGGCGGTGCTCAACTCGTACGCCAACAACGGCTACCTGACCACCGAGCAGAAGGTCACCGGGTCCGCCGAGGCCGTCGTGCTGGTCAGCGGGCAGCCGTACGTGGACAAGGACTCCGCCAAGAAGGACGAGTCCGTGGTGAAGGTCGCCGAGCAGTTCGACCGGACTGGCTCGATCGTGGTGGGCGGCAACGGCTCGGCCGGCGGCAACCTGGTCGCGATCGTCCGGGGCGACCCGGTGCTCGCCCAGACCATCTCCACCGTCGACAACGCCAACACCGTGCAGGGCCAGCTGGTCACCAGCCTCGCCCTGGTGCAGCAGCTCACCGAAAAGAAGGCCGGCCAGTACGGCGTCGGCGACAACGCCGCGTCCCTGCTGCCTAGACTGCCCCAGTGAGCGAACGACGTACCCCGGTGACCGGAGTCCACCCCAGCGTCGCATCCGGCAGGGCCGCGTGAACGGGCTGGGGCGGCTACTGGCCGCCGCCGTCGGCGCCGCGGCCGCCCGGTACGCGCTGCGCGAGATCCGTACCGCCCCGCCG
>NZ_JAEVHN010000224.1:0-9033 GCF_016803375.1 Micromonospora sp. 4G55 | reverse complement strand
GCGCCGAGCGCCTGGCGCAGACCGGCGCGCTGGTCGAGGCGGCCGGTCGGCGCTACGCGGCCCGCGCCACCGACGTCAGCCGGCCCGAGGACTGCCAGGCGCTGATCGCCACCGCCGTCGAGCAGTTCGGTCGGGTGGACGTGCTGGTCAACAACGCCGGGGTCGGCACCGCTGTGCCCGCCTCCCGGGAGACCCCGGAGCAGTTCCGCTCGGTCGTCGACGTCAACCTGATGGGCAGCTACTGGATGGCCCAGGCGTTCGCCCGGGCGGCGACCGGCGGCGGCGCCATCGTCAACATCTCCAGCGTGATCGGCCTGCGCCCGGGCGGCATCCCGCAGGCCGCGTACGCCGCCAGCAAGGCCGGTGTCATCGGCCTGACCCGCGACCTGGCGGCACAGTGGACCGGCCGCAAGGGCATCCGGGTCAACTGCATCGCCCCCGGCTTCTTCGCCTCGGAGATGAGCGACCAGCTCGAGCCGGGCACCTTCGAGATGGTCAAGGCGCTCGCCCCGGCCGGGCGGCTCGGCGAGCACGAGGAGCTCGCCGCCACGCTGATCTGGCTGGCCAGCGACGCCTCGTCGTACGTGACCGGAGTGACCGTGCCGGTCGACGGCGGCCTCGTCATGCCTTGACGCCCGCGGGCGCAGGGCGTAGACCGGCTGTCACGTTGCTCGATGTCCCGCGACTCGCCGCACAGGAGGAGCACCGATGAGCTTCAACCTCGCGACCATCCTCCGGGAGCCCCGCCGGGCGCATCCCGACAAGCCGCTCTGCCACCTCGACCAGCTGACCTTCAGCTACCGCCAGGTGGACGAGATCTCCGGGCGGGTCGCCGCCGGCCTGCTCGGCCTGGGCTTGCGCCGGGGCGACAAGGTCGCGGTGCAACTGCCCAACGTGCCGCAGTTCCTCTTCGCCTACTTCGCGATCCTCAAGGCAGGCCTGGTCATGGTGCCGCTCAACCCGCTGTTGCGCGCCGGTGAGGTCGCGTACCACCTGGCGGACTCCGACACCAGGGTCTTCATCACCTTCGAGCTGTTCGCGCAGGAGGCGGCCAAGGGGGCCGCCGAGGTCGACGGCGTGACGACGTACGTGGTCAACCTGCCGGGCAGCGACCGGCGGCCCGACGGCACCCGGCACTTCGACGAGCTGTACGCGGCCGAGGACACCGGCGAGATCGCGCCGACGGACGCCGACGACACGGCCGTGCTGCTCTACACCAGCGGCACCACCGGCCGGCCCAAGGGCGCCGAGCTGACCCACTTCCAGCTCTACATGAACTGCACCGTCGGCGGCGACCTGTTCGGCTTCCGCGACGACGACATCGGCCTGGCCGTCCTGCCGCTGTTCCACGTCTTCGGCCTCTCCAGCGTGCTCAACGTGGCCGTGCGCTACGGCGGCACCATCGTGCTCGTGCCGCGCTTCGAGGTGGGGCCGGTGGTCGACGCCATCGAGCGGCACCGGTGCACGATCTTCTCCGGCGTACCCACCATGTACTTCGCCCTGTTGCAGGCCGACCTCACCGGTCGGGACCTCTCCTCGCTGCGGGTGGGCGTCTCCGGTGGGGCGGCGATCCCCGGCGAGGTGATCCGGTCCTTCGAGGAGCGGTTCCCGGGCGTGGTGATCCTGGAGGGATACGGGCTGTCCGAGACGGCCAGCACGACCACGTTCAACATCAGCGCCGAGCAGCGCAAGGTGCTCTCCATCGGCAAGCCGATCTGGGGCGTGCAGACCCGCATCGTGGACGACGCCGACCGGCCGCTGCCGCCCGGGCCCGAGCACGTCGGCGAGATCGTGGTCCGCGGCCACAACGTGATGAAGGGCTACTACAAGAACTCCGAGGCGACCGCCGAGGCGTTCCGCGGCGGCTGGTTCCACACCGGAGACCTGGCGTACGCCGACGCCGACGGCTACCTGTTCATCGTCGACCGCAAGAAGGACATGATCATCCGGGGTGGCTACAACGTCTACCCCCGGGAGGTCGAGGAGGTCCTGTACGCCCACCCGGCGGTCGTCGAGGCCGCGGTGCTCGGCCGCCCCGACGCCAAGCTGGGGGAGGAGGTCGTGGCGGTGCTCAGCGTCACGCCGGACGCCGAGGTGACGCCCGACGACCTGGTGGCGTACTGCCGGGAGCGGCTCGCCGCGTACAAGTACCCGCGGCAGGTCCGCATCGTCGCCGAACTGCCGAAGGGCCCGACCGGCAAGCTGCTCAAGCGGGAACTGAAGAAGGACCTGCTGGAATCCCCTGCACAGCAAGTGCAATAGCCGCCGCCACCCGGGTCGGCAACGACTCGGGTCGACCGCATTGTCCTGGTACGACGCACCCAGATCACAGCGTCGTAACGAGCCATTGACGGTCTCCATGCTAAAAGTACACTCCCGGTGTAATAACCCCCGATGCTTCGCCCGAGTCGCACCGCGCTTTCCCCCGTCGCCGCGTCCCGTAAGAGGTGAAGATGAGCCCACCACCCACCGACACTCCCGCCGGCGGCACCGACCTGGTCCTGCGCGACGTCGGCGTCCGGTTCGGCGGCCTGGTCGCGCTGGACGGCGTCTCCCTGCGGGTGCCGCCCGGCCGGATCGTCGGCGTCATCGGCCCGAACGGCGCCGGCAAGACCACCCTGTTCAACGTGGTCTGCGGCTTCGTCCCGCCGACCAGCGGCTCGCTCACCCTCGACGGCCGGCCGTTCCGGCCGCGTCCGCACCGACTCACCCGCCTCGGCATCGCCCGCACGTTGCAGGGCGTCGGCCTCTTCCCCGGCCTCACCGTCATCGAGAACGTCATGGCCGGCGCCAGCCACGCCGCCCGGGCCGGCTTCACCACCGCCCTGTTCGGCCTGCCCCGCAGCGACCGCGACGAACGGCGGCTGCGCGAGGCGGCCCTCGACCTGCTCACCGAGCTGGGCGTCGCGCGGCACGCCACCGCCGCGCCCGGCACCCTGTCGTACGCGGTGCGCAAGCGGGTCGCCCTCGCCCGCGCCCTGATCGCCCGACCCCGCCTGCTGCTGCTCGACGAGCCGGCCGGTGGGCTCGGCGCCGAGGACATCGGCGAGCTGGCCGAGCTGATCACCGCGCTGCCCGGCCGGGCCGACGCCGCCTGCTCGATCATGCTCGTCGAGCACCACATGGACCTGGTCATGTCCGTCTGCGACGAGATCGTGGTGCTGGACTTCGGCAAGGTCATCGCCGCCGGCACCCCGGAGCAGGTACGCGACGACCCGCTGGTGACCGAGGCGTACCTCGGCGCCGACGTCCCGGCCGGGGCCACCGGCACCGCCGCCGGTCCGGTGGTCGCGCCGTGAGCGCCATCCTGACGGTCGACGGGCTCAGCTCCGGCTACGGACCGGTGCCGGTGCTGCGCGAGGTCACCTTCGAGGTGCCGACCGGGACCATCGCCGCCGTCCTGGGCGCCAACGGCGCCGGCAAGACCACCCTGCTGCGTACCCTCTCCGGCCTGCTGCGCCCCACCGGCGGCCAGGTCCGGTTCGACGGCGCGGACCTGCGCGGCGTCCGCGTCGAGGCGTTGGTGCGCCGCGGCCTGGCGCACGTGCCGGAGGGCCGCGGCATCGTCGCTGAGCTGACCGTCGAGGAGAACCTGCGCCTCGGCGGGCTGTGGCGCCGCGACCGCGCCGACGCCCGGCGCGCCCAGGACGAGGTGTACGAGCTGTTCGAGCCGCTGGCCCGGCGGCGACGGCACGCCGGGCACCAGCTCTCCGGCGGGGAGCGGCAGATGCTCGCCCTCGGCCGGGCGCTGATCGCCCGGCCGAGGCTGCTGCTGCTCGACGAGCCGTCGCTCGGCCTCGCACCCCGGGTCACCGCGCAGATCATGGCGCTGCTGCGCCGGCTCTGCGACGACACCGGGCTGACCGTCCTGCTCGTTGAGCAGAACGTGCGCAGCGCCCTCTCCGTCGCCGACCAGGGTGTCGTCATGTCCCTGGGTCGCGTCGTCATGGCCACCCCGGCGGCACAGCTGCGCGAGGACGAGACGCTACGTCACGCGTACCTCGGGTTCTGACCACCCACCCGTAGGAAGGATCCGCGCTTGGACCGGTTCTTGTTCCTCACCTTCGACGGACTGTCCACCGGCGCCGTCTACGCGGCGTTCGCCCTCGCCCTGGTGCTCATCTGGCGGGCCGCCCGTCTGGTCAACTTCGCGCAGGGCGCGATGGCGGTGGCGACGGCCTACGTCGGCTACGCCGTCGCCTCCGCCACCGGTTCGTACTGGCTCGGCCTCGGCGCGGCCGTCCTCGCCGGCCTTGCGCTGGGTGCCCTCGTCGAGCGGGTGCTGATGCGCTTCGTCGGGCATGCCAACCCGCTCAACGACGTCATCGTCGCCCTCGGCCTGGTGCTGCTGATCCAGGCGGTGCTCGGCATGGTCTTCGGCAACGAGTACCGGCCGGCGGCCGCGCCGTTCGACACCGACGCCCTGTCGATCGGCGGGATCGCCGCACTGTCCCCGTACGACCTGTGGGTCCTCGGCGCCGTCCTGGTGGTCGTGGTGCTGCTCGCGCTGCTGTTCACCCGTACGCCGATCGGCCTGCGGATGCGGGCCTCCGCCTTCGCTCCCGAGGTGTCCCGGCTGCTCGGGGTCAACGTCAACCGGATGCTCACGGTCGGCTGGGCGCTGGCCGCCGCGGTCGGCGCCCTCGCCGGCATGCTGGTCATCCCCACCGGGCTGGGGCTGCACCCGCACGCGATGGACCTGGTTTTCGTCGTCGCGTTCACCGCGGCCGTCGTCGGCGGCCTGGACAGCCCGGCCGGGGCGGTGGTCGGCGGCCTGCTGGTCGGCCTGATCCTGTCCTACGTCACCGGCTACCTCGGCCCGGACACCACGCCGCTGGCCGTCCTCGTCCTGCTGCTGGCGGTCCTGCTGGTCCGCCCCGGCGGGCTCTTCTCCAGCGCGAGAGCGAGGCATGTGTGACCACCACCCAGCCCGACGTGTCCACGGCCGAACCGCCACCCGGCCGGCCGTCACCGCTGCGCCGGCTGCTGCCCGGCCCGCCGGACACCGCCCCGGCGGGCGGCTCGACGCTGCTGCGCCACCTGGTCCCGGTCGTGCTCGCCGGCACCCTCGTCGTGCTGCTGACCAACCAGTTGCCGCCGTACCAGAACCTCCAGGTGGCCCGGGTCTGCGCGTTCCTCTGCGTCACCGCCGGCTACACCGTCCTGGTCGGCCTCAACGGCCAGCTCTCCCTCGGGCACGGCGCCCTGATGGCGACCGGCGCGTACACCGTCGCGCTGGTCCAGCGGGCCTTCGAGGCACGCGCGGTGCAGGGCCGGTGGATCCTGCCGCTGTCCCTGCTGGCCGCGGTCGCGGTGACCGCGGCGGCCGGGCTGGTCATCGGCCTGGCCGCCGCCCGGCTGCGCGGGCCGTACCTGGCCGGCGTGACCCTCACCGTCGCCACCCTGGTCCCGGCGATCGCCACGATCTTCACCGACGTCTTCAACGGCGAGCAGGGGCTGCGCTTCCCGGCGGAGACGCCGCCGGCGTTCCTCGGCGCCTATTTCCAGCCGGAACGGTGGCTGGCCTGGATCGCGCTGCTCGCCGCGCTCACCACGATGCTGCTCATGGCGAACCTGGTGCGCAGCCGGTTCGGCCGCTCGCTGCGCGCCGTCCGCGACGACGAGGTGGCCGCCCGGCTCTCCGGCATCCACGTCGCCCGCAACCAGGTGCTCGCCTTCGTGGTGAGCGCCGCCTGCGCCGGCCTGGGCGGGGGCGTGTACGCGGTGCTGACCGCCACCGTGGCGCCCGGCAAGTTCTCCCTCGACCTGTCGCTGTTCCTGCTGATGGCCATCGTGATCGGCGGGCTGGGCAGCCTCGCCGGCGCGGTCTGGGGAGCGGTCCTGCTGGTGGCCCTGCAGGACCTGCCGAGCCTCGTCACCGACACCTTCACGCTGCCGGCGGGCCTCGCCCAGCGGCTGGAGGGCAACCTGGCCCTCGCCGTGTTCGGTCTGATCCTCATCGTCGTCATGCTCGCGGCCCCGGGCGGCCTCCAGGGCGCCGCCCGCACGCTCACCGCACGCCTCCGGCCGCGCCGCCGGGCCCCGCACCCCTGACCSCMCCCTGGTTCCACCCCACCCCGTTTCGCACCCGCACCGGAATGGAGAACCATGCATCTCACCACACGCCGCGTACTCGCGGCCGCTGCCGGCCTCGCGCTGATGGTCAGCGCGTCGGCCTGCGCCAACGACGAGCAGAAGGCGGCCGAGAACGTCCCGGGTGTCACCGACACCGAGGTCGTGATCGGCACCCACCAGCCACTCACCGGTCCCGCCGCGGCCGGCTACTCGAAGATCTCCGCCGCCACCAAGGCGTACTTCGAGCACGTCAACAGCAAGGGCGGGGTCAACGGCCGGAAGATCGTTTACAAGGTGATGGACGACGGCTACAACCCGGCGAACACCGACAACGTCGTCCGCAAGCTCGTCCTCGACGACAAGGTCTTCGCGCTCCTCGGCGGCCTCGGCACCCCCACCCACACCAACGTGCTGGAATTCGTGAAGACGCAGAAGGTGCCCGACCTCTTCGTCTCCTCCGGCAGCCGCAACTGGAACCAGCCCGAGAAGTACCCGACCACCTTCGGCTGGCAGCCCGACTACACCGTCGAGGGCAAGATCCTGGCCACCTTCGTCAAGCAGCAGTTCCCCGGCCAGAAGGTGTGCCACTTCGGGCAGAACGACGACTTCGGCCGCGACTCCCTCGCCGGGGTGGAGAAGATCCTCGGGCCGGTGGTGGCCAAGCAGACCTACACTCCCACCAACCCGCAGGTCGGCCCGGCGATCGGCGCGCTGAAGGCGGCCGGCTGCCAGGTGGTGATCTCGGCGAGCATCCCCGGCTTCACCGCGCTGGCCATGGGCCAGGCCGCCGGGCAGGGCTTCCGGGCGCAGTGGGTGGTGTCCAACGTGGGCGCCGACTACACCACGCTCTCCAACCAGCTCGGCGACAAGAAGGTGATCCTCGAGGGGATGATCGCCGACAACTACCTGCCGATGGCGAACGACCCGAGCAACCCGTGGATTCAGGAGTACACCAAGATCCACCAGCGGTACAACGCCGCCAACCCGATCGACGGCAACGCCGTCTACGGCTACTCGATGGCGTACACCTTCGTGCAGGCGCTGCTCGCGGCCGGCAAGGACCTGACCCGCGAGAAGCTGGTCGAGGCGGTGCAAAAGGGCGGCTTCACCGGGCCGGGCCTGACCCCGTTCCGCTACAGCAAGGACGTCCACGCCGGCTACAGCGGCGTCCGGATGAACAAGGTGCAGAACGGCGTCCAGGCGTACTTCGGCCCGACCTACACCACCGACGACGGTGACGGCGCCGTCACCGAGCTGACCGGTGCGCCGGCCGCGCCGCCGGCCGAGGCGATCCCGACCACCTGATCCGCGACCGCCGCAGCGCGGTGCTCCGGACCGGGCCGCCACCCGACGGTGGCGGCCCGGTTCCGTTCGGTCCCAGCGTCCAACAGGACGCACGCAGGGTGCGCATTGTCGCGCCGACATGGCGCGGGCTGGCGGAGGGGACGCCGTCCGACCCCCGTTTGGCGCATGTCGATACACTGCCGGTGCAGATTTCTCGACAACGCCCTACGACAGGGGACGAGCACATGATCGACGTGGACGCCGAGGGGCCGGCACGGGTGGACGGGCGGTCGGCGCGCGCCGAGCGTACCCGCGTCGCCATCGTCGACGCGCACCTCGCGCTGATCGACGAGGGCGACCTCCGGCCCACCGGGGAGCGCATCGCCGAACGCGCGGGAGTGTCGCTGCGTACCTTGTGGACCAACTTCAAGGACATGGAGACCCTGTTCGCCGCGACCGGCCGGCGGGTCAGCGAGCGGCAGGAGTCGATGGTCCGGCCGATCTCGCCGGAGTTGCCGCTCACCCGGCGGATCGGGGAGTTCAGCGCCCAGCGCGCCCGGATGCTGGAGGTGCTGGCGCCCTCGGCCCGCGCGTCCGCGCTGCGCGAGCCGTTCTCGCCGCAGCTGCGCCGCAACCGCGAGGGCAACATCGCCCGGGTACGCGGCGAGATCGAGACCGTTTTCGGCCCGGAGCTGGCGCACGCCGGTCCGGGACGCGAGCAGTTGCTCGACGCGCTGACCGTGGCGAGCACCTGGTCGGCCTGGTCGATGATGCGCGACGCGATGGGCCTGGACGTCGAGGCGGCGCGGGCCACCCTGACGCGGACCCTGGGCGCGCTGCTCGTCGACGCCATCGCCGCCGGGCTGCGCTGACCCGCCTCAGCATGGCGATCTCTTCCCGCTCCGGGAACGACAGATACCGGCCCATGACAGGAGCGCGCATGAGCGACGGCATGCCGCCACGGTCTCGGAACCAGCGGCTGCCAGCCGCCTGCGACGCGCCGACAGCAAGCCCCGCGTCCTCGCTGGTGAGTCCCCTGGCGATCGCGCCAGAACAACCGCTCCACGTCCCGCCGAAGCGACGGCGCCCCCCGGCGAGCCGCCACGGCATCCGCCGCTCATGGGGCGAATCGACACGTCGTATGACAACGCCCTGGCCGAGGCGTCCCACACGGCCGGCGCACTGCTCTGTGGCGACCATGATCCAGTAGGTAGTCTCCGCTCATGATCGCGCTGCCCCTCGCCCCACGTTCATGGCGACTCCGCGCGTTCATGGCGACTCCGCGCCACAGCGGCTGTCGCCGTCGTTCTCGCGGGCTGCCTCGCGGTCCCGTTGGCTGGGCACGCCGCCAAGACGGTAGAAGCGGACCGGGGTGAGGCGATTCCTGTTGCTGCCGTGAACGCCTACCTTCTGACGGTATTCAGCGGCTGCTCCGATGGCGAGCTGGGCATCCGCCGCTGCCTGTACCACGACCGCGAATGGATATTCCATTCGAAGGAGGATTGAGTGATGAAAGTTAATTCGAAGGTTCTGGGGTTGATTATCGGCGTATTCTTCATTTCATTATCCTTGATTGGATGCACAGAGAACGCGGAGTCAGGCGGGGAAACAAGTATTTTTGAAATCGCCAACACCGAAGAGGCTGTCGGCGAAAAGGGCGAAGAAGTGTCGACA
>NZ_JAEVHN010000223.1:0-9072 GCF_016803375.1 Micromonospora sp. 4G55 | reverse complement strand
CGTCGTCGACTGCGCACCCGGCGCCGCGTCCGGCCGACGCGCCGGCCGGCGAGTTCAGCGCCGCCCGGGCGTACCGGACGGTGCAGACCGTCGCGGCCCGCCCGCACGTCGCCGGCAGCCCGGCCAATGATCAGGTACGCGAGCACCTGGTGGGCGCGCTGCGCGGCCTCGGACTGGAGACCGAGGTGCAGGACACCGTCGCCCCGGAGGCCGGCCAGCTCCAGCGGGGCAACGGCAACTACTCGATGGGCCGGGTCCGCAACGTGGTCGCCCGACTTCCCGGCACGGACTCGACCGGCAGGATCTTCCTGGTCGCGCACTACGACTCGGTGCAGTCCGGGCCGGGCGGCAACGACGACGGCGCCGGCACCTCCACCATCCTGGAGGTGGCCCGCGCGCTGACCACCGGCCCTCGCCCCCGTAACGACATCGTCTTCGTGCTCACCGACGCCGAGGAGGCGTGCCTGTGCGGCGCGTCGGCCTTCGTCTCCAGCCATCCGCTGGCCAAGGAGGGCGGGGTGGTGCTCAACCTCGAGGCGCGCGGCTCGACCGGGCCGGTGATCATGTTCGAGACGTCGCGGAACAACGCGGACCTGGTGCAGCTGTTCGGCCGGGCGGCGCCCCATCCGGTGGGCACCTCGTTCGCGGTGGAGATCTACCGACTGCTGCCGAACGACACCGACTTCACCCCCTTCCGCGACCAGTACGACCTCGACGACCGCCCGCGCTTCATCGGGTTGAACTCGGCCTACATCGACGGTGGCGCGATCTACCACACGCCCCTGGACACCCCCGAGATGATGGACCGGGCCAGCCTCCAGCAGCACGGCGACAACGCGCTCGGCCTGGCCCGGGCGCTGGGCCGCTCCGACCTGCCGACGCTCTGGTCCGGCAACGACGCCACCTACTTCCCGGTGCCGGGTGGGCTGGTCCGCTATCCGGGCTGGCTGACCTGGCCGCTGGCGCTGGCCGCGGTGCTCGGCGTTCTCGCGCTGGGCTGGTTCGCCCGGTCGCGGGGCCGGACCACCGGAAAGCGCCTGTTCGCCGGCTTCGGCCTGGCGCTGGTCCCGATCGTCCTCGCCCCGCTGACCGCCCAGCTCTTCTGGGCGGCGGTCACGGCGATCCGCCCCGGCCACGCCGAGCTGCTCGACCCGTACCGGCCGGCCTGGTACCGGGCTGGCGTGGTGGCGCTGGGCCGCGACGGTGCTCCTCGGCTGGTACGCGCTGGTCCGGCGCTGGGCCGGGCCGATCGCGCTGGCGATCGGCGGGCTGGCCTGGCTGGCCCTGCTCGGGTCGCCCCTCGCCCTGTTCGCGCCGGGCGGGTCGTACCTCGTCGTCCTGCCCGCCCTGGCCGGCGTCGTCGCCGGCTTCGTCGCGCTGAACACCCGGATCGACGGGCCGTGGCCGGTGGTCGCGGTGACCGCGGCCGCAGCGGTGGGCGCGGTCATCCTGCTGCCCACCGTGGTGCTGCTCTTCCCCGCGCTGGGCATGGCGATGGGCGGGGTCGCCGCTCTCTTCGCGGTGCTGCTCGGCCTGGCCGCGCTCCCGGTGGTCGACCTGCTGCACCCGCAGGCCGGCGGGCAGCGTGCGATGCTCGCGCTCCGCGCCCGGAGGCTGGGCGCGTTGCCGGTCGGCGCCGCCGCGCTCGCGGCGGCGGTCTTCGCCGGGGTGGGGCTGTCCGTCGACCGCTTCGACGCCGCGCACCCCGCGCCGACCCACCTGATGTACGCCATGGACGCCGACACCCGGCAGGCGCGCTGGCTCAGTCACGAGGAGGACCCGCAGCCGTGGACCGCGCAGTACGTCGGCGGGGTGGAACGGGTCGGTGGCGAGTTCCCCGGCCTCGACGACGCGGAACTGCGCTCGGGGCCCGCGCAGCCGGCCGACCTGCCCGCGCCGAAGCTGGAGGTGTTGAGCGACACCGGCGACGGCGGCGAGCGCATCCTGCGCCTGCGGGTGACCCCCCAGCGGCAGGTTCGCCTGCTCACGGTGCACGTGGACGGAGACAGCGCCGAGGTGATGGACGCCGAGGCGGAAGGCCGGAACATCTCTCTCTCCTGGCCGTCGCCCAACCCGCCGTGGACAGCGGGGTTGACCTTCCACGCGCCCCCGTCGGAGGGGATCGAGGTGACCCTGAAGCTGCTGCGGAAGAAGGAGCAGGTCCGGATCCGGGTCATGGACGTCAGCGACGGGCTGGACGGCCTGCCCGGCTTCCGCCCCCGGCCCGCCGACGTCGGCGTGGCCGGCTCGCACAGTTCCGAGATGCTGGCGGTGGCCCGGACGTATCCGGTGTAGCCGGACCGGTGGAGCCCGGGCCAGGGGTCACCTCACCGGCGGGCATGCGGCGGGCCGGGGGGCGGCTCGCTGTGGGGGCGCGGTGGGGCGCTGATGGCCATGACGGCGGTGTCGTCGGTGAGCCCGGCGCCGAAGGTGCCGAGTAGATCGGTGACGGCGGCGACGGCGGTGGCGGCGTCGGTGGGTGCGAGATCGGCAGCCCATCGGACGAGGGCTTCGGTTCCGTAACGGCCGTCGGGGGCCTCGCTGCGGGCGGTACGGGCCTCGGTGAGTCCATCGCTGTACAGAAGCAACGTGTCGCCGGGGTTCGCCACGACGGTGGTGTTGGTGTATCGGGAGTTCGGGAAGGCCCCCACGATGCGGCCCTTCGTGCACTGGTAGTCGGCGGAGCCGTCGGCCCGGAGCAGCAGTGGTTCGGGGTGTCCGCCGCTGGCGATGACCGCGGTGAACCCGCCGGCCGGTGTGGGTGTCAGGATGCCGAAGACGACGGTGCAGTAGCGCGCGTCCTCGCGGTATTCCTGCCAGAGCACGGTGTTGAGGTTGTGCAGCGCGGCGGCAGGGTCGGGGTTGTAGACGGTTGCGGCGCGCAACGTGTAGCGGGCCAGGGCGGTGACGGCGGCCGCTTCGACGCCTTTGCCGCTGACATCGCCGAGAAAGAATCCCCAGCGGCCGTCGTCGAGGGGGAACAGGTCGTAGAAGTCGCCGCCGACTTCGTCGGTGGAGGCCATCCGGTAGTACGCGGCGCTTTCCAGTCCGGGCGGGGTCTGCAGCACGGCGGGGAGCAGACTTCGTTGCAGTTTGCCGACGAGCTGCCGTAGCCGTTCGTCCTCGCGTTCCGCGGCCCTGCGGGCGTCGAGGAGCTCTCGTTCATAGCTGCGGCGTTCTCGGGCATCGAAGATGGCCGTGCGGATGAGTTGGGGTTGGCCTTCGCTGCCGGCCTTGACGACGGAGGTGACGAGGACCGGCATGCGGGAGCCGTCCTTGGTGCGAAGGTCCAGGGCGATACCGCGGATCTCGCCCTGCATGGCCAGCATGGGTGCGAAGTGGGTTTCGTGATAGATGCGGCCCCCGCCGGTGAGCAGGTCGCTGAAGCGGCGCCGGCCGACGAGTTCCTCGCGGGTGTAGCCGAGCCAGGCCAGCAGGGTGCTGTTGATCTTGGCTACGGTGCCGTCCAGCAGGGTGGACAGGTTCCCGCAGGGCGCGTTCTCGTACAGGTCTTCGAGGTCGTCCTCGAGCAACGACGGGAACCCCACCTCGCCCGGCCGGGCGGTCCCGTCATCGCCCGGACCTTGGCCGTAGGGATCACGCCCGGCAGCGGCGGTCACCGGTAAGCGGCCCTGACGAACGACGTGATCGCTGCGGCCGTCGCTTCCGGCGCGCTCAACTGCGGGCAGTGCCCGGTCGCGTCCAGGGTGACCAGCCGACTTCCGGCGATCTGCGCGTGCACGAACGCGCCGACCTCAGGCGGCGCGATGGCGTCCTCGGCGCACTGCAGGATCAGGGTGGGAACCTTCACGGCGGCGAGGTCGGCACGGTTGTCGGACAGGAACGTGGCGCGGGCGAACACCTGCGCCATTGCGGGATCCGTCTGGCAGAAACTCGCCGTCAGCTCTGCACCCAGCTCCGGCCGGTCCGGATTGCCCATGATCAGGGGGGCCATGCTCGACGACCAGCCGAGGTAGTTGCTGTCCAGCGACTCGAGCAACTCGTCGATGTCGTCGCGGGTGAAGCCGCCCCGGTAGTTCGCGTCGTCGATGTAGCACGGCGACGGGGTGACCAGGACGAGTGCGGAGAAGCGGTCCGGTTCGCGGTTTGCCGCGAGGACGCCGATGCTCGAACTGACCGAGTGTCCGACGAAGATCGGCTGCTGAAGGTCCAGGTCCTGGCAGATGCTCAGCACATCATCGGCGTAGCCGTCCAGGGAGGCGTACCGGTCGGCGTCCCAGGCCGCCGGGTCAGCCCTGCCTGAACCGACGTGGTCGAACAGCACCACCTGGGCCCATTGTCCGATTTCAGCAGTAACGTGGCGCCACATGTGCTGGTCGCAGCCGAAGCCGTGCGCGAGCACGACGGTGGGACCGCCCTCGCGACCGGCCAACCTCACGTTGTTGCGGTTCCGCACATGCATTCACCTATCTTCCACCGCCCGCACCTTGCGACCAAGTGCCCGCTCACCTGGGCAAACGTCGTCGTGAACACAGCCTGCGACCGCTGCGGGACGGCACCCGGTGCCGGTGGGGTGGGAGGTCGGAGAGCCGAAACTCCTACTTCCAGCGGAAGTGCACGAATCCGAGCAGACCAGTGCTTTGACCTGGACCGCAACGCCAACTCAAGATTACGGGAACAGATCGGGCACAACTCGGCCCGTCACCGGGCGACCGCCAGCCGAGCGCCAGCCGATGATCCGGTCGTGTCGCCACGTCGAACATGCCGACCAGCACGTGGTACGCGACTCGCAGCGAGGACGGTGTGAGCACCGTCGCCCGGTCCTTCACCCACATCTGAAGGTGCGACGGGCGGACCTGCGCGAGCTGCATCCGACCAAGGATCGGCTCGACATGCACGTGCAGGGTCATCTCGATCGCGCCGTAGTCGCATCACGGTGGAGCTGACCCTTGCGCCACTGCTCGCCGTAGGTCTTCACGGTGACTTTGCCAGCGGCCGGGTCGACGTACTGGCCCCGGGAGACATCGGCCCGAGTGGTGACGTCGAACTGGTCCGCGTCAGCTCTGCGATCGAACAGCTTGCTGCTTCGACATAGGCAAGGGCATTGGTCGAAGCTACTAAGTGAAGTTTGGCAAGGTCGCTCCAGCCAGTGTCGGCTACCTGACTGACAGACGGCGCTCGGCGCGCCTGCTCGAAGGCACTGTTCAATACGAGCCGACAGCAGCCGGCACCTTCGGTCCACACTCCCCAGAACGGGGGCCGGTCCAAGTCGCCGGCGGAACGGCTGTCGACAGCACCGCTGACAGCAACGGTGCCGAATGGCGGCACGCTGACGAGGGTTGGCATGGACGAGGCTCCGAGCGTGCGGCCGTTCCCGGACGCGTGCGGACGCGCCGCACAGAGCTTGTAAGCGAAACATCAACCGACCTAATGTGCCGGGGAGGGTGCCTCGGGGGGACGGCCGGCCGCGTGGTGGGCGTCGGCGAGGGCGACGGCGAGCAGTACGAGCCCGGCCAGGACCGAGGTGGCCAGCGGCGGGGCGAAGTACAGGGGGATGGCTGCGACCGCCAGGACGGCGATGGCGGCGACGCGGCGGAGCGAGAGCCGGTTGAACACGACACGTTCCAGGCGGATACGGCCGTAGAGGAACAGTGCCGGACCGCCGAGGCTCGCAAGGAGCCACGCCGGCTCGGGCCGGCCATCCGGGTGGATCAGCACAATCTCGAAGCCGACGGCGCTGGCGACGATGCCGAGCACCATGATGATGTGGGCGAGGCCGATGGCGCGGCCAGCGGCATACAAATCCTTTGTCGCGACGACGGCTTCGGCAAGTACCTGGCCGGAGCGGTAGAAGTAGATGCGCCACAGCAGCACCGTCGACAGGTACGCCAGCACCAGCACGGCGGAGGTCGCCGGGGTGATCGGTTCGCCGGTGAAAGCCGTGCCGACGGCGAGCACGGTCTCCCCGAGGGCGATCAGGAGGAACTGCTGGTAGCGCTCGGGTAGGTGTTGCTTGCTGTCCATGGCCCACGCACTCATCCGGGGGCGGGCCATGCCGGGGACCGGCCAGCGCAGCTGCGCGGCGACGATGTCCACTGTCACGGCGGCCCCCCAAACGGCGGCCCTGGCGCCACCGCTGACAGCCGCGCCCGACAACCAGATCAGCGCCGAGGCCGCGAACCACAGCACCGACCGACGGTACATCTGCCGCAGGGGATGCCCGCGCAAAGCCGGCATCAGAATGAGCGGCCGGCCAACTTGCAGGATCACGTACGGGAGCACGAACGCCAATCCCCGGCCGATGAACGCGTGCGGAATCGATGAGGCCATGACCAGCATCCCGAAAGCGCTGGCCAGCACGATGTACTGAATTTTGCGGCGGCGGGGGTCAAACCAGCTGGTGATGTGCGCCGTGGTGATCCACAGCCAGATCAGCGGCAGCGCCAGCACGAACAGATAGGCCGTCGACCGCCACCCGACGACCGGATCGTCGCTGCCGATGTCACGCACGACCCGACTGACCACCCCCGCCAGGGCGAACACCAACACCAGGTCGACGAACAGTTCCAGAAAGTTGGCCTGCCGCACGTCCTCGCGACGCTGCAACAGGTCCTGACCCTGTCCACCACCTTCCCGATACCCCATGCCGCTCATACTCGCCGGGAGCAAGCCCAGCTCACCCGAGGTTTGGGCGTCGTACACCCAGAGGGAAGGTCCCGCGGTGACCGCCAACGACGAGATGCGCTGCAAAGGCGTTCGGAGCCGAAAGGCTGATGGCCCCAGCGAGTCCTCGACACGAGTCAGCAGGAAGTCAGCAACGCAGAATTGCCCAGCCGGCCCCCAACCGCCGGAGACAGCGCGACGACGGGCAGGCCACAGGAGCGACACGGGCTGGTAATGGCCGACAACGCCAGCCAATACCCCGACGGAGGAACTCCATCTCGGCTTGGTCGTCGCACAGGCCAGTTGTACAGCAATCCACGGGTGGCCTTCGTACCGGACCGCCAACAACCTTTTGCGGGCAACTCACTGTTTCAGAGCCGGGCACAGATCCGGCACAACCCAGCGCGAGGAAGGGCGAAAAATGCCGAAAGTCGATGGAAGGCGTTTTCGCAGGTCATGGGCTGTACGTAAGGTAGCGCGGGAGGTCAGGGAGTCGGAACTCCTACTTCCAGCGGAAGTGCACGAAGAGCCGACCGAAGTTCTTCGAGTCCTTTTCCACCCGGTGGTAGAGCTGCTTGACGTCCTTCTGGTCGAGGAACCGCAGCACCCGCTTCTTGAGCTGCCCGGAGCCCTTGCCGGGGATGATCTCGACGAGGGTGGCCTTCTTCGCCACCGCCTCGTCCATGATCCCGCGCAGCGCCCGGTCGATGTCCTGGCCCTTGTTGAAGATCTCGTGCAGGTCCAGCTTCAGCTTCATGCCGCGCCCACCGCCAGGTCAGCTCCCATGCGCCCAATCGTAGGCGGGCCGGCGGCCGGCCCGCGGACACGCGTCGGCCGGCCCGCGGACACGCGTCGGCGGCCCCGCAGGGCCGCCCCGAGGATCGTGCGTCAGCGACCGAGCCCGACCCGGGTCTCCACCCGGCGCAGCGCGGTCGTGTAGTCGTCGTTGGTCGAGTGCATCGCCGCAGCGATCCGCAGGTGCCGCAGCGCGTCCGCGTGCCGGTTCAGCCGCTCCAGGGTGCGACCCAGCACGTGGTGCGCGTAGTGGTCGCTCGGGTCCCGCTCGACCAGCTCGCGCAGCTGCTCCTCGGCCCGGTTGAGCTGGGCCGACTGGAAGTACGCGCGGGCCAGCAGCTGGCGTACCGAGGAGTTGCCGGGCTCGGCCTCCACGATCGGCTCCAGCAGCCGGGCCGCTCCGGTCGGATCACCCGCTTCGAAGAACATGGTCGCCCGCCGGTACTCCGCGAGAAGATCCATCCCGACCCACCTCCTCCTGTCGAGCCGTCTTTCGTCCGACGCTGGCACAACACCGGCCGCTCCGCGAGTGTTCCTGGGCCGCAATCGCTCAGGGGGCCGGGTCGTACCGGCCGTCGATCAGCTCCCAGGCCCGGACACCGCCCACGATTCCGGCCGTGTTCGGGACGACGACGACGTCCTCGCCCATTCGGGCCAGTTGCTCCGCCCGGATCAGCCGGGAGTTGCCCCCGCCCAGGTAGAGCCGGTCCCAGCGGAACACCGGGCGCAGTCCCTCCACCACCTGCCGGATCCGGCGGGACCAGAACGCGTCGCCGAGCCGGCGCCGCTCCGGCTCCCCGACGTACGTGTCGTAGGTGGTGCCCCAGCGCACCGGCGCGTGCGACAGCTCCAGGTGCGGCGCGAGCCGCCCGCCGTCGAACAGCGCGCTGCCGAGCCCGGTGCCGAGGGTCAGCACCAGCTCGCAGCCGGTCCCGGCGACCACCCCGGCGCCGTGCACCTCGGCGTCGTTGAGCACCAGCGCCGGCACCCCGAAGGCGTCGCCGAGCGCGCTGCGGACGTCGTACCCGGACCACTCGGCGACCAGGTCCGGGTCGACCCGGCTGCGCGGCCCGGAACGGGTTACGTAGTGCGGGGTGGCCACCACCACGCCGTGCCGGATCATGCCGGGCATCCCGACGGTCACCCGGTCCGCCGCGGGCAGCCGGGCGCCGAGTTCCACCAGCGTCTTGACGAAGAGCGCCGGCGGCAGAGGGTACGGCGTGGGCACCCGCAGCGGCCGGGCGCGCATCGTGCCGGCGGCATCCAACACGCTCGCCTTGATCCCGCCACCGCCGCAGTCGATCGCCAGTGTGGTCACCACGGGAGTGAGTCTGCCTCGCGTCCCGGGCCCGCGTACCGCGGGTCGCCCGATCCGGCGCGCGTGGCGGCGACGGTACGCTCGGCTCCTCATGAGCGCCACGCTGATCGTCAAGGACATCGCCGCCGGCCACGGTGACCGGCTGCTCTTCTCCGACCTGGAGCTGGTGGTCGCCCCCGGCGACGTGGTCGGGCTGGTCGGGGTCAACGGGGCCGGCAAGTCCGACCCTGCTGCGCACCCTGGCCGGGCTGCTGCCGGTGGAGCTGGGCACGTGTCGCTGGAACCCGCCACCGCCACCGTCGGCTCACCTGCCGCAGGAGCCCGAGCGCCGGCCG
>NZ_JAEVHN010000222.1:0-9099 GCF_016803375.1 Micromonospora sp. 4G55 | reverse complement strand
CAGGCGGCCGCCGAGGAGAGCCTGACCGCGCCGGTGGCCGGCGCCGCCGGGCGACGTTCGAGCTGGTCGACGGGGGTGAGCACGTTCCGGCTGCGTACCGCGGAACTCGGCGACGAGCTGTACCGGATCAGCAGCCCCGGTGACTCCGGGTCGCGCCGCGGCCGAGGTGCTCGGGGACCGGGTGCGGTTGCGCCTGGCCGCCAGCGGTCGGTCCGGGGCGGGCTCGGTCGACGTGGTGCTCAACTCGCGGCTGGTGTGGCGGCTCCGCCTGGTGGGCGGGGTCAGCGCACACCAGCTCGACCTGGGGGAGGCCCGGCTGGCCGGGGTGGACCTGGTCGGCGGGGCGTCGCGCATCGACCTGAGCCTGCCGCCCACCGTCGGCACCCTGACGGTGCGGATGACCGGCGGCGTCAGCCAGTTCACGATCCGGGCGCCGGGCACCCCGCCGGTACGGGTCCGCGCCGCCTCCGGCGCCGGCGGGGTCACCGTGTACGACGATCGGCACGACGGCCTCGCCGTCGGGGAAATGGTCAGCTCGCCGAACTGGGACCGCTCGGTCGACCGGATCTACGTCGACCTGGTGGGTGGCGCCAACCGGGTCACGATCGGCGCCGAGTAGGGGCGCGGCGCACCTGGAAGCGGCAGTGCCCCGGCCGGGAGCGCGGAAGCCGGCGATGATGCGCGCGGACCAGGCCACCGCACGGCCCGGCGAGCCGGGACCACGGCACGCCGGCAGCCGGCAGCGGTGGAGTGGACCACTGGAACCGGGCCACCCTCGGTGCGCGGGCCCACCGTCGGCATAGAGTCGGGCGGTGGACCGTACCGAATCGTTGCCGGCACAGACCCGACCGCCCGGCGTGGCCGCGGTCGATCCGGGCAGCGTGCTGCTGCCCGGCCACGACGTGCCGCTGGGGCGTTACACGACCGTGCGGCGGCTGCTGCCGCAGCGCCAGCGCCGGATGGTCGGCGCGTGGTGCTTCGTCGACCACTTCGGCCCGGACGACGTCGCCGAGCGGCCCGGGATGGAGGTGCCGCCGCACCCGCACACCGGCCTGCAGACGGTCACCTGGCTGCTGGAGGGCGAGATCGTCCACCGGGACAGCCTCGGCAGCGTCCAGCCGATCCGCCCCGGCCAGCTCAACGTGATGACCTCGGGCCACGGCATCGCCCACTCCGAGCGGTCGCCCGCCACGCACCCGCCGGTGATGCACGGCGTGCAGCTGTGGGTGGCGCTGCCGGATCCGGCGCGGGCCGGCGCCGCCGACTTCGCGCACCACGCCGAGCTGCCCCGCTGGCGCGACGGCGAGCTCGACCTCACCCTGCTCGTCGGCGAGCTGCGCGGCGAACGTTCGCCGGCCGTGGTGCACACCCCGCTGCTCGGCGTCGAGGTCGAGGCCCGCGACGCGGCGACGGCGACGCTGCCACTGCGACCCGATTTCGAGTACGGCCTGCTGGCGATGTCCGGCGCGGCGCAGGTCGACGGCGTGGACCTCGCCCCCGGCGCGCTGCTCTACCTGGGCGCCGGCCGGGACCGGCTGGGCCTGCGGGCGCCGCGGGCAGCCGGCTGATGCTGCTCGGCGGTGCGCCGTTCGACGAGCCCCTGGTCATGTGGTGGAACTTCGTCGGCCGGTCGCACGAGGAGGTGGCCGCCGCGCGGGAGGACTGGATGGCCGGCCGGCGGTTCGGGGTCGTCGCCGACGACGCCGCCCCGCCGCTGCCCGCCCCGGAGATGCCGACCACCCGGCTCAAGGCGCGCGACCGGCGCGGCGACGTACGGGGCTGACCGGCAGGCGTGTCCTCCGTCGGGGCGGGTAGTCGCGGGGCATGACCCGCAGTGTGATGACCGAGGACAGGAAGCGGCTGGTACGTCGGCTTGCCGGCGAGGGCCGTGGCTTCGCCGAGCAGTACGGCTTCCGGGTGACCAACAACCCGTCGAGCCTGTTCCAACTGCTCTGCCTTGCCGTGCTGCTGGCCCGCCGGGGTGACTTCCGGCGTGCCGTGGACAGCGCCCACGCTCTGCCCGACAACGGCTGGGACAGCGCCGCCCGGCTGGCCCGCTCGCTGCACGCCGACCGGACCCGCGTGCTGCGCGAGGCCGGTCAGCGCGGCGACGTCGACGAGCTGGCCAATCTGCTGGGCGACCTGGCCCGTACCGTCGTCGAGCGGTACCGGGGCGACCTGCGCCGGTTGCGCGCGTCGGCCGGGCACGACCCGGGCCGGGAGCGGGCGCTGCTCACCGAGCTGCCCGGAGTGGACGACACGGTCGTCGACCTGTTCCTGCGCGAGACGCAGGCGCTGTGGCGGGAGGTCGCGCCGGTGGCGGACAAGCGGGCGTTGACCGCTGCCCGCCGGCTGGGGCTCGGGCGCTCCGCCGACGACCTGGCCGAGCTGGCCGGCAGCGGCGAGTCGGAGCGGTTGGCGTGGCTGGTCGGCGCGCTGGCCCGGGTCGACCTGGAGCAGCGGTACGCCGAGGTGACCCGCTGAGCCACGGGTGCCGTGGCCCACAGTCTTGGCAAAATCAGCCGTACGGGTGATGTCATATCGTATGATGATCGTGGCAGCGATGCCCGCCCGGTTCGGGCGAAGATCCACCGTTTGGCGGTACGCGACCCGGTTCGGGCGTGGACCCGCCAGGGACAGGTACGCGTGGCGCCCCCAGGTCGCGGTTCGTGACCCGGGGCGCCCGCCTGTTTCCCTCGCCCGGCCGCCGCTGAGTTCACCGGGCCAACGCGGCCAGCAGGTTCACCGTCGCGGCGATGATGATCGCCCCGAACAGGTACGACAGCAGCGCGTGCCCCAGCACCGTCCGGCGCATCTCGTGGCTGGTCAGGTTGGTGTCGGAGACCTGGAACGTGGCCCCGATGGTGAACGCCAGGTACGCGAAGTCGAGATAGCAGGGCTTGCCGGGCTGGTTGAAGTCCACCCCACCGTCCGGGCCAGTGTAGTAGATCCGTGCGTACCGGGCGGTGTAGACGGTGTGTACCACGCACCAGGACAGCAGCACGCTGACCATGGCCAGCGCGCCCGAGGCGTCCCGGTGCACGCCCGGCTGCGCTGTACGCGCGCTGGTCAGCACCAGCGCGACGGCCAGCAGACTGGCCAGGCAGGCGATCAGTAGCAGGACGTCCCGGACGGCCCGGTTGGGGTCCTCGTACACGGCCAGCTCGGCGGTGCGCCCGGCGTCCAGCGGCCAGAGGGTCCGCCAGACCAGCAGCAGCCAGCACAACGCCGCGGCGTCCCAGCCGACCAGTGGAGCCAGGCCGGGGGAGACCAGCGCGGCGAACAGCCCGCCGGCGCACAGTCCGACCAGGCCCATCACGGTGAGCTGGAGGGCGGCCGGGGTGTGTCCGTGCGGCGTCCGACCGCTCACGGGTGGTACCTCGGCGGCCCGGTGGCTGCCCGCACCGCGCGCCGGCGGTTCAGATGCGGCGCAGGTGCTGCGAGACCCGCGTGTGCCGCTCCCGAGCCTGCGCGGCTCGCTGCGACGGGCTCAGCTCCGGGGCGGCGTCGATGGCGGCGGAACGGGCCACCTCGTTGCCGTTGGCGTAGTCCACCTGCGGCAGCGCGCGCAACGCCTTGAGCACCTCCGGCGGGGCGCCCTCCCGTTCCGCCTCGCGCACCACGTCGTCCTTCTCCGCCGGGTAGTCCAGGCTGGACAGGTACTGCAGGACGTCGGTGTAACTCGCCATGGCGTGAGCTCCCTCGCCGCCTCGATCCGGTCACGACCGGCGGCGGTTACCCGTCCCGCCCCGGGTCACGCGCCGACCGGCCAGGAAATCGGCGCCGTTTCCGACGCCCCGAGCCGGGTACGCGACCCGTCCGACGCCGAAGGGAGCGCGCCCCGATGAACTACGACACCTTCGTCGACCAGGTCGCCCGGCGAACCCGGACCGGCTCCGAGCGGGCCGTGCGGCTGACCCACGCGACGCTGGAGACCCTCGCCGAGCGGCTCACCGGCGGGGAGGTGCTCGACCTCGCCAGCCAGTTGCCCGCGCCGTTGCAGCTGGTCCTCAAGCCCGGCCCGAGCATCGAGGCGGCCCAGCGGTTCGGCGCCGCCGAGTTCGTCGCCCGGGTCGCGCAACGGGCCGAGATCGACGAGACCGCCGCCCGGGAGGCCGTCCGGGCGGTCTTCACCACCCTGCGGGAGGCGCTCAGCGGCGGCGAGTTCGACGACGTGGTGACCCAGCTGCCGCGCGACTACCGGCAGATGGTGGAGCCGGCGCTCACCCCCCGGCGCCCAGCGTGCTGCGCCGCGCCTGAGCCGGGGGGACGGGACCGCTCAGGCCACCGCGCCGGCGGCCCGCAGGGCGGCGATCCGCTCGGCGTCGAAGCCCGCCTCGGCCAGCAGCTCGTCGGTGTGCTCACCGGGTCGGGGGCGGGGGCCGGCGGACGGAGGTCGGAGTCGCGGAGAACCGGGGCGCCGGTGCCGGCTGGGTGACCCCGGCGTGTTCCACGAACGTGCCCCGCGCCCGCAGGTGCGGGTGCTCCGGCGCCTCGCGCCAGTCCAGCACCGGCGCCGCGCAGGCGTCCGAGCTGGCCAGCAGCTCGGCCCACTCGTCGCGGGTACGGGTGCGGAACAGCCGCGCCCACGCCTCGCGCAGCGCGGGCCAGTTCGCCGGGTCGTGCCGGTCGAGGGCCTCGTCGCCGGGGAGCGGGAAGCCGGTGAGCCGGACCAGTTCGTCGTAGAAGCGCGGCTCCAGGGCCCCGACGGCGAGGTGCCGCCCGTCGGCGCACTCGTACGTGTCGTAGAACGGCGCGCCGCCGTCGAGCAGGTTGACCCCGCGCGGGTCCTGCCACATGCCGAGCTGGCGCAGCGCGTGGACCTGGGTGCTGAGCACCGACACGCCGTCCACGATGGCGGCGTCGACCACCTGGCCGGAGGCGCCGGCCCGGACGGCGTAGAGGGCGGCGACGATGCCGAGGGCCAGCATCATCCCGCCGCCGCCGAAGTCGCCGAGCAGGTTCATCGGCGGTACCGGGCGCTCCCCGGCCCGGCCGATGCCGTGCAGCGCCCCGGTCAGCGCGAGGTAGTCGATGTCGTGGCCGGCGGTGTGCGCGTACGGGCCGTCCTGGCCCCAGCCGGTCATCCGCCCGTACACCAGGCGAGGGTTGACCGCCAGGCACTCCCGCGGGCCCAGGCCCAGGCGCTCGGTGACCCCGGGCCGGTACCCCTCGATCAGGGCGTCCGCGCCGCGCACCAGGGCCAGCACCACCTCGCGCCCGGCGTCGGACTTCAGGTCCACCGCCACCGAGCGGCGGTTGCGGTTGAGCAGGTCCTCCGGGGGGCTGAGCAGGTCGGCCGGGGTGGTGCGGTCGACCCGGACCACGTCAGCGCCGAGGTCGGCGAGCATCATCGCGGTGAACGGGCCGGGGCCGATGCCGGCCAGCTCGACCACGCGTACGCCGGTGAGGGGGCCGACCGGGGCGGTGGGGGCGTCGTCGGTCACCGCGTCACCATAGGCCCACCGGGCTCCCCACGTCCCACCCCGAACCCGTCGACCGCCCGGCATCCAGCGGTTGACCAGGGCAACCAGGGCCGGCCGGACTTGGCGTACCCGGTGAGCCCGGCCTAACCTTGACGCACGAGGGGAGTACTTCCCACGAACCATTCCGGTCAGTACGGCGGGCCCCGGGCTCGCCTCGGGTGGTTGCCCGTAAAAGCGCGGGTGAAGGAGACCTCGAACATGGCACCGTGTTCGAGGAGGCCCCATGACCGGATCGTCCTACCTGTCCGCCGCCGAGTTGTCGTCGGTGGGCTCGCCCACCCTCTGGGCGGTCACCATCGTCGGCGTGGTCGCCCTCCTGGTGCTGGACTTCCTGGTCACCCGGCGCCCGCACGAGGTGTCCATGCGGGAGGCGCTGGGCTGGTCGGCGTTCTACATCGCGCTGCCGCTGGCCTTCGGCGCCTGGCTGGGGTCGCGGTTCGGCTCCCAGCAGGGCGTGGAGTACCTGACCGGTTACCTGGTCGAGAAGTCCCTCTCGGTCGACAACCTGTTCGTCTTCATGCTGCTGCTGGCCGCCTTCGCGGTGCCCGCGGTGCTCGCCCAGCGGGTGCTGCTCTACGGCATCGCCGGCGCGCTGGTGCTGCGCGCGGTCTTCATCGCCCTCGGCGCCGCCGCCCTGCAGACCCTGGACTTCGCCTTCCTGCTCTTCGCCGTCATCCTGATCGTCACCGCGATCAAGCTGCTGCGCGACGCCCTCTCCGGGCACGAGCAGGAGGTCGACATCAACAAGATGCGGTCGGTGAAGCTGCTGCGCAAGGTGATGCCGGTGGTCGACGACTACCACGGCACCCGGATGACCATCCGGCAGCAGGGCCGCCGGGCGCTCACTCCGTTCGCCCTGGTCGTGGTCGCGGTGCTGGCCACCGACATCGTCTTCGCCGTCGACTCGGTGCCGGCCGTCTACGGCATCACCGAGGACCCGTACCTGGTCTTCGCCACCAACGCCTTCGCCCTGCTCGGCCTGCGCGCGCTCTACTTCGTCCTGCACGCGGCGCTGAGCCGGCTGGTGCACCTCAGCTACGGCCTGGCGATCATCCTCGCCTTCATCGGCGTGAAGCTCGGTCTGCACTGGGCGCACGGCATCTGGTCCGGCGTACCGGAGATCCCGACGCTGGCCTCCCTCGGCGTGATCATCGGCGTGCTGATCGTCGTCACCGTCACCAGCCTGCGCGCCACCCGCGACCAGGCCCCGCGCGAGCCGGAGGTCGTCCCCGAGCGGCACTGACCCCCGGGCCCGGGGCGGGGGGTACGGCCGAACGCCCCCGCCGGAGGCGCGCCAGTGGTACGACTGACGGGTGGGAATCGTGTCACCGGGCTTTCAGGGCCGGCGCCGCTCGAGCGGGCCGGCCCTGCCGCCTGGGCAGTACCTGACGGAGGACTTCCCGGTGCTGTCGGCGGGTCCGACGCCGCGGGTGCCGTTGGACACCTGGGAGTTCGTGCTCTCCACCGAAACCGGCACCGAGTTCCGCTGGACCTGGGACGAGATGGCCGGGTTGCCGCAGGAGACGCCGACCGTCGACATCCACTGCGTCACCCACTGGTCCAAGCTCGGCACCAGCTGGCAGGGCGTCTCGCTGGACACCCTGCTCGAGGGCGTCGACACCACCGCCCGGTACGCGCTGGCCCACTCCTACGGCGGCTACACCACCAACCTGCCCCTGGACGACCTGCGCGGCGGGCGGGCCTGGGTGGTGCACACGTACGAGGGCGGGCCGCTGCCGGCCGAGCACGGCGGCCCGGCCCGGCTGCTCGTGCCGCACCTGTACCTCTGGAAGTCGGCGAAGTGGGTGCGCGGCATCCGCCTGCTGGTCGACGACCACCCCGGCTTCTGGGAGACCGCCGGGTACCACGACTACGGCGACCCGTGGCGCGAGCAGCGCTACGCCGGCGATTGAGCGCCCCGCTGACCTGGCGGGTCGCCCGGCTGGTGGAGCGCCGGGTCGAGACGCCGTCCGCGCACACCCTGGTCCTCGATGTGCCGGGCTGGCCCGCGCACGTCGCCGGCCAGCACGTCGACATCCGGCTGACCGCTGAGGACGGCTACCAGGCCGCCCGGTCGTACTCGCTGGCGGCGCCGGCCGACGGCGACCGGATCGCGCTGACCGTGCAGCGGGTGGACGACGGCGAGGTGTCGCCGTACCTGCTCGACACCTACGCCGAGGGCGACCCGATCGAGGTGCGCGGCCCGCTCGGCGGGTACTTCGTCTGGCGCCCCGACGAAACCGCGCCGGTGCTGCTGGTCGGCGGGGGCTCCGGGGTGGTGCCGCTGATGGCCATGGTCCGGGCCCGGCGCGCCGCCGGCAGCCGGACCCCGTTCCGGCTGATCTACTCCGTCCGCACCCCGGCCGACGTCATCTACGCCGACGAGCTGCGCACCCGGGCCCGCGACGACCACGGCCTGGACGTGGCGTACGTCTACACCCGGGAGGCGCCCGACGGGTGGCGGGGCGCGCCGCACCGGATCGGCCTGGTCGACGTGAACACCCACGGCTGGCCGCCCGACCTCGAACCGCTCTGCTACGTCTGCGGGCCCACCGGCTTCGTGGAGACCGTGGCGGACCTGCTGGTGGGGCTGGGTCACCAGAGCCGCCGGGTACGCACCGAACGGTTCGGCCCCACCGCGTGAACGCCCGAGGAGGCCCGATGACCGACATGTCCTACGTGGACGGCAACATGCTCGACGGTCCGCTGCGCGAGTTGTTCGCCGTCGACCTGAGCACCGCGACCTCACGCTGCCAGTCGTGCGGGACGCTCGGCCCGCTGGCCGGGCTGCACGTCTTCTCCCACGCGCCCGGGCTGGTCGCCCGCTGCCCGGTCTGCACCGACGTGCAACTGCGGCTGGTCCGGGCGCCCGACCGGGCCTGGCTGGACCTGCGCGGCGCCACCTTCCTCGAGGTGCCGTTGCCGGCCGAGCCCACCTACCACCGCCCGGGCTGAGGCCGGCCCCGCCGGGCCTGGTCGTGGCGCGGCCGCACCCCGGCCGATGCGTCGCCTCGACGGCGCGGGTGCCGGGTCAGGCGTCCACGAGGTCGCCCAGTTCCGTCCGTCGCGGCGGGTCCGCGCCGGACCGGGTACAGGTGATCGCGGCGACCAGGGTCGCCCGGTCCAGCACCGCCCCGAGCCGCGCCTCGTCCAGCGCGCCGACCGTCGCCGGGGTGGCCGCGCCGACCTCGACCAGGGCGTCGAGCAGGCCGGCGGTGAACGCGTCGCCGGCGCCGACGGTGTCCACCACGGTCACCCGGCGGGCCGGGTGGTGCACGGCGCCGGTCGGGGTGAGGGCGTACGCGCCGGCCGCGCCCCGAGTCACCACGACGAGGCGTACCCCGAGGTCGCGCAACGCCCGGGCGGCCCGCTGGACCGACCATCCCGGGAACAGCCAGGCCAGGTCCTCGTCGCTGGCCTTGACCAGGTGGGCGTGCCGGGCCAGGGCGAGCAGCCGGGCCCGCGCGGCGGCCGGGTCGGCGAGGACCGCCGGGCGGACGTTGGGGTCGAGGCTGCAACGCCCGGGCGGCCCGCTGGACCGACCATCCCGGGAACAGCCAGGCCAGGTCCTCGTCGCTGGCCTTGACCAGGTGGGCGTGCCGGGCCAGGGCGA
>NZ_JAEVHN010000221.1:0-9184 GCF_016803375.1 Micromonospora sp. 4G55 | reverse complement strand
GGCGGCTGCGGCGCGACGTGTACGCGGCGCTGGTGCGCGCCGGCGGCGAGCTGCTGGAGACCCTGGACGCCTTCTTCACCGCGGGCGGGACGCTGGAGAGCGCGGCCCGGTCGCTGTTCGTGCACCCGAACACGGTCCGCTACCGGCTGCGCCGGATCGCCGAGGTCACCGGCTTCTCGCCGCTGTCGCCCCGGGACGCGTTCGCCCTCCAGGTGGCGCTGACCGTCGGTCGGCTCGACCCGGTCGTCCCGGCGGTCACTGCCATCCCGACCCAGACAATGACCCCAGGCGTCAGGAAAACGTCACAGACGGGTGATGACCGCCGTTGATTTTTGTAGGATTCCTCCAAAGGTTCTAGTGCGGTTTGGTCGGTGCCAGCACAGCGCTACCCAGAGGTATCCAGGAGAGTCATAGACGTGCTCGCCGTACTCTCTCCCGGCCAGGGTTCCCAGAAACCCGGCTTCCTGACTCCCTGGCTCGACCTGCCCGGCACCGAGGCCCGCCTGCGGTGGTGGTCCGCGCTCGCCGGGGTCGACCTGGTGCACCTCGGCACCGCGGCCGACGCCGACGAGATCAAGGACACCGCCCGGACGCAGCCGCTGCTGGTCGCGGCGGCCCTGCTCGCCGCCGAGCACCTGCCGATGTACGACGTCGCGGTCACCGCCGGCCACAGCGTCGGCGAACTCGGCGCCGCCGCCCTCGCCGGGGTGCTCCCGGCCGAGGCGGCGATCACCCTCGCCGGGGTACGCGGCCGGGAGATGGCCGCCGCCTGCGCCCTGGAGCCCACCGGGATGGCCGCCGTGCTCGGCGCGACCCGGACGAGGTGCTCGCCGCGATCACGGCGCACGGGCTGCACCCGGCCAACCGCAACGGCGCCGGCCAGATCGTCGCCGCCGGGGCGCTCGACGCGCTGGACAAGCTCGCCGCCGAGCCGCCCGCGAAGGCCCGGGTCACCCGGCTCAAGGTCGCCGGCGCGTTCCACACCCCGTACATGGCCCCGGCCGAGGCCGCGCTGGCCGGCGTGGCCGCCGGGATCACCCCGGCCGAGCCGGCAAGGATCCTGCTGTCCAACCTCGACGGTTCGGCGGTCAACCACGGCCGGGAGATGGTGCAGCGGCTGGTCCGCCAGGTCACCGCCCCGGTCCGCTGGGACCTGTGCATGCGCACCCTGGCCGACCTCGGCGTCACCGGCGTGGTCGAGCTGCCCCCGGCCGGCACCCTGGCCGGGCTGATCAAGCGGGAGCTGAAGGCCACCGGCGGGCCCGAGATCGTCACCCTCAACACCCCCGACGACCTGCCGGCCGCGCGCGACCTGATCGCCCGGCACAGCGGGCTGCGCGGCCACGAGCCGGTGGTCCAGTTCCGGGTGGTGGTCTCCCCCGCCGCCGGGACGTTCGAACCGACCGCCGACCTCGCCGAGGGCGCCGACCTGCGCACCGGCCAGGTCATCGGCCACATCGCGACCCGGCAGGGGCCGGTCGAGGTGACCGCGCACGACAGCGGCCTGCTCACCGAGTGGCTCGCCCACCACGACGACCCGGTCGCGCCGGGCCAACCCCTCGCCCGCATCGGAGGCCACGTATGACCGGCAGTCGGATCCTCGCGATGGGCCACTACCAGCCCTCCCGCATCGTCACCAACGACGACATCGCCCAACTGGTCGACACCAACGACGAGTGGATCCGGGACCGGGTCGGCATCGTCACCCGGCGGATCGCCGACGGGGAGACGGTGGCCGACATGGCGACCGCCGCCGCCGGCAAGGCGCTGGCCAACTCCGGCCTCACCGCCGCCGACATCGACCTGGTCGTCGTGGCCACCTGCACGTCGGTCGACCGCAGCCCGAACGTGGCCTGCCGGGTCGCCGCCAAGCTGGGCATCGCCGCCCCGGGCGCGTACGACATCAACACCGCCTGCTCCGGCTTCGCGTACGCCCTCGGCACCGTGGACCACGCGATCCGGGCCGGGGCGGCGCGCAACGCGATCGTCGTCGGCGCGGAGAAGCTCTCCGACTTCACCGACTGGACCGACCGCTCCACCTGCATCATCTTCGGCGACGGCGCCGGGGCCGCGGTGGTCACCGCCGCCGCCGAGGGCGAGCCCGCCGGGGTCGGCCCGGTGGTCTGGGGCTCGGTGCCGGAGAAGAGCGACGCGGTACGCATCGAGGGCTGGCGCCCGTACATCGCGCAGGAGGGTCAGGCGGTCTTCCGCTGGGCCACCACCGCGCTGGCGCCGCTCGCCCTGCAGGCCTGCGAGCGGGCCGGGGTCGACCCGTCGGAGCTGGCCGCGTTCGTGCCGCACCAGGCCAACGCGCGGATCATCGACGGCATCGCGAAGCGGCTGAACATCCCGCAGGCGATCATCGCCAAGGACATCGTCGAGTCCGGCAACACCTCGGCGGCGAGCGTGCCGCTGGCCCTGTCGAAGCTGATCGAGCGGCGGGAGGTGCCCTCGGGCGCCCCGGTGCTGCTGTTCGGCTTCGGCGGCGGCCTGACCTACGCCGGTCAGGTCGTCCGCTGCCCCTGAGACCCCCTCCGGCGCGCCAGCGCCGAGGAGTGGCGGTCGGCACGTCGCCGGCCGCCGAGTAACCCCCGATGAGAGGAACCAACCGAAATGACCCGTGACGAGATCACCACCGGCCTCGCCGAGATCCTCGAAGAGGTTGCCGGGGTGAACCCGGACGACGTGGCCGAGGGGAAGTCCTTCACCGACGACCTCGACGTCGACTCGCTCTCCATGGTGGAGGTCGTGGTGGCGGCCGAGGAGAAGTTCGGCGTCAAGATCCCGGACAACGAGGTGCAGAACCTCAAGACCGTCGGCGACGCTGTCACCTACATCGCGGCGCAGTCCTGATCATGAGTCGCATCGACGTCGTCGTCACCGGGCTCGGCGCGACCACCCCGCTGGGCGGGGACGTCGCGTCGACCTGGGACGCCATGCTCGCCGGCCGCTCCGGGGTGAGTGCGCTCACCCAGGAGTGGGCCGGGCAGCTACCAGTCCGGATCGCGGCCCAGCTGGCGGTCGACCCGGCCGGCCTGCTGGACCGGGTCAAGCTGCGCCGGCTCGACCGTTCCGAGGCGATCGCGATCATCGCGGCGCAGCAGGCCTGGGCGGACGCCGGCCTGGCCGACTCCGGGCCCGACCCGGACCGGCTGGGCGTCAGCGTCGGCTCCGGCATCGGCGGCGCGCTGACCCTGCTCGCCCAGGACGACATCCTGGAGGCGTCCGGCCCGCGCCGGGTCTCCCCGCACACCATCCCGATGCTGATGCCCAACGGCCCCGCCGCCTGGGTGGGGCTGGAGCTGGGCGCCCGGGCGGGCGTCCACTCGGTGGCCAGCGCCTGCGCGACCGGCGCGGAGGCCATCGCGCTCGGCATGGACATGATCCGTGCCGGCCGGGCCGACGTGGTGGTGGCCGGCGGCACCGAGGCGGTCATCCACCAGCTGCCGATCGCCGGCTTCAGCTCGATGCGGGCCATGTCGACCCGCAACGACGAGCCGGAGCGGGCCTCCCGCCCCTGGGACAAGGGCCGCGACGGGTTCGTGCTCGGCGAGGGCGCCGGCATCCTGGTGCTGGAGCGGGCCGAGCACGCGGCCGCCCGGGGCGCCCGGGTGTACGCGCGGCTGGCCGGTTCGGGCATCACCTCCGACGGCTACGACATCGTCCAGCCGCACCCGGACGTGCCGGCGCGATCCGGGCCATCGCCAAGGCGATCGCCGACGCGGACGTGGCGAAGTCCGACATCGTGCACGTCAACGCGCACGCCACCTCGACCCCGGTCGGCGACATCGCCGAGATCAAGGCGCTGCACGAGGCCCTCGGCGACCACCCGGTGCTGACCGCCACCAAGTCCATGTCCGGTCACCTGCTGGGCGCGGCGGGCGCACTGGAGTCGATCGCCACGATCCTGGCGATCCGCGACGGTGTCGTACCCCCGACGATCAACCTCGATGACCCGGACGACGGCCTCACTCTGGAGGTGGCCGCCAACAAGGCGCGCCACATGGACATCCCCGCCGCCCTGAACAACTCGTTCGGCTTCGGCGGACACAACGTGGCTCTCGTCTTCACGCGGGCCTGAGACCACAGCCTTGGAGGCTCACGTGACCACCACCGCCGTTGGTGCGGACACATCCACCGTGGACTACCGGGATCCGGAGCTGCGCCTCCGGGCCCTGTTCGACACCGGTTCGCTGCGCCTGCTGGCACCCCGGGACACCTCCGGCGTCCTCTGGGCGCGGGGTGAGATCGACGGCACGCCGGCGATCGCGTACGCCACGGACGCCACGAAGATGGGCGGCGCGATGGGCACCGAGGGGTGCCGGCACATCGTCGACGCGATCGACACCGCCGTCCGGGAGCGGGTGCCGGTGCTCGGCCTCTGGCACTCCGGCGGTGCCCGGCTGGCCGAGGGCGTGGTCGCGCTCGACGCCGTCGGGCAGGTCTTCGCCGCCATGGTGCGCGCCTCCGGCCGGGTGCCGCAGATCTCGGTGGTGCTCGGTCCGGCGGCCGGTGGCGCGGCGTACGGGCCGGCGCTGACCGACATCGTGGTGATGAGCGGCGCCGGGCGGATCTTCGTCACCGGGCCGAGGTGGTCCGCAGCGTGACCGGCGAGCAGGTCGACATGGAGCGCCTCGGCGGCCCCGAGCCGCACGGCCGGCGCTCCGGCGTGGTGCACGTGACCTGCGCCGACGACGAGGCGGCGATGGTCGAGTCGCGCAAGCTCGCCGCGCTGCTCGGCCGCCAGGGCCGGCTCTCCCCCGACGACGTGGCGACCGGCGTCGAGGACGGGCACGACCTGACGGCGAAGATGCCGGCCGAGACCAACCGGGCGTACGACGTCAAGCCGGTGGTCAAGGCGCTGCTGGACGCCCCCGGCGTGGAGCTGCACGCCAAGTGGGCGCCGAACGTGGTCACCACGCTCGGCCGGTTCGCCGGCCGGACGGTCGGTGTGATCGCCAACAACCCGCTGCGGCTGGGTGGCTGCCTCGACGCGTCCAGCGCCGAGAAGGCGGCCCGGTTCGTGCGGATGTGCGACTCCCTCGGGGTGCCGCTGATCGTGCTGGTCGACGTGCCCGGTTACCTGCCCGGTCTGGGCCAGGAGTGGGACGGCGTGGTCCGGCGCGGCGCGAAGCTGCTGCACGCCTTCGCCGAGGCGGTGGTGCCGCGGGTGACGCTGGTGACCCGCAAGGCGTACGGCGGCGCGTACATCGCGATGAACTCCCGCTCGCTCGGCGCGACCGCGGTCTTCGCCTGGCCGAACGCGGAGGTCGCGGTGATGGGTGCCAGCGCGGCGGTCAACATCCTGCACCGCAAGAAGCTCGCCGCCGCCCCGGCGGAACAGCGCGAGACGCTGCGCGCGCAGCTGATCGAGGAGCAGACCCGGGTCGCCGGCGGGGTGAACCGGGCGCTGGAGATCGGCGTGGTGGACGACGTGATCAAGCCGGAGGAGACCCGGCGCCGGATCGCCGAGGCGCTCGCCGGGGCGCCCGCCGCGCGGGGCGCGCACGGCAACATCCCGCTGTAGCACCGGTCGTACCAGTCAGGGTCCGCGCCTTTCCGGGCGCGGGCCCTGACCGCGTCTCCGCCCCGGTTGCCCGGATGCAGCCGGTCCCGGGCGACTAGGGTGAGGGCCGCCGAACCCGCGAGGAGCACGCCGTGGAAGCGACGGAGATCCGCAAGCTCGCCGCGCTCGAGGACACCCACTGGTGGTACCGCGAGCGGCGTGCCCTGCTGGCCCGGTCGCTGCGCCGGCTGGCCGCCGCCGGGGCACGTCCCGGGCGGGCGCTGGACGTCGGCGCGGCCGGCGGCGGCAACACCCGGGTGCTGCGGGCGCACGGGTGGCGCCCGCTGGCCCTGGAGTACAGCGCCGACGGTGCCGGGGTGGCCCGGGAACGCGGGCTCGACGTGATCCGGTCCGACGCCCGGCACCTGCCCGTCGGATCGGCGAGCCTCGGCCTGGTGGTCGCCTTCGACATCCTCGAACACTTCGACGAGGACCACCTGGCCGCCGCCGAGATCCGCCGCACGCTGCGCCCCGGCGGGACGGCCCTGATCGCGGTGCCCTGCGACATGGCGCTCTGGTCGGCCCACGACGTGGCGGTCGGGCACGTCCGCCGCTACGACCGGGAGTCGCTGCGGGCGGTGGTGGAGAAGGCCGGCCTGGTGGTCGACGAGCTGTGGAGCTGGAACGTGCTGCTCCGCCCGGTCGCCGCCTGGCGGCGCCGCACCTCCACCGGCAGCGACCTGGGCGACCTGCACCCGCTGGTCAACCTGGGGCTGCGCACCGTCGTCACCGCCGAGCGGTACCTGCCGGTGCGGTCGCTGCCCGGGGTCTCGCTGATGCTGCGCGCCCACCGCCCGGCCTGAACCGCCCACGCCGCAAGGGATCCCGTCCGCTAGCATCGGCCGGCCGTCGCATCGACGGCACGAGATCCGACGGGGGACGTGACAGATGATCCGACGGGTGGCCGTACTGGCCGCGCTCACCCTGACCGTGGCGACCGGCTGCGCCGAGGACGCGAAGGAACCCGCCGTGGCGCCCTCGCCCTCGCCGTCGGCCAGCCCGACCGCCTCGCCGATCGCGGCCGGTCCACCCTGGTACGACGAGGTCGCCCCGGCCGCCGCCGGCACCACGGTCGGCCCGGAGGGCGGCACCTGCCCGCTGCCGATCACCTTCTCCGTCCCGGCGAAGTGGAAGGTCAAGGCGGTGCCCTCCGGCACCGACTTCCAGATCGGACCGGGCGTGCTGCTCTGCGAGATCGACGCGAAGCCGGCCGGGCACATCGGCTTCCTGCGGGTCTGGCGGATCCAGGGGGCGACGCCCCGGACGCCGCAGATCACCCTGGACAAGTTCATCGACGACTACGGCCCGGCCGAGGAGCGGCAGTACCGGCGCACCAAGGCCGGCCCGCTGGACTCGTTCGAGGCGACCTGGACCGGCGACGACGGGCGGAAGCGGGCGATCCTGGTCTCCAGCCTCTACGGCAAGATCCTCATCACCCTCGGCGGGTCGGACGACGAGGAGTTCGAGGCGATGCTGCCGGCGTACCAGCTGGCCAAGTCGAGCACCAACCTGCCGAAGTGACCGCCGGGCGCCCGGCCCGGCAATGGCGGGCCGGGCGTCACCGCAGGCGGTAGACGGCCATCCGGGTGTTCTCGTGGCGCAGGTCGGCCAGCTGGGCCAGGTCCGGGGACTCCGGGCCGACCGTGCGGTCGACCACCAGCCAGCGCACGCCGTACCGGTCGCGCAGCTCGGCCAGGCCGGCGGCGGTGGGCGCGGTGAACGCGGCGTCGTTGGCGCGCAGCCGCTCGGCGTCCCAGAACGGGGCGTACGGGCCTTCGGGCCGGCCCACCATCCGGGGCGCGAACGCCCAGCCCTCCACCAGCACCGGCCGCTCGGCGTAGCCGCTGAGCCAGAACGAGCGGGCGTCGCACCAGCCGCTGACCACCATCCGGCAGTGCACATTGGTCGCCAGCACCTCCTCCGGCCCGCTGTGCGCGCGCACCCAGCGGCGCCTGCACCCGGGAGGCCGGCATCCGCTCCACCGCGTACGCCCCGCCGTTGGTGAAGTACCGGGCCGCCGCCGCGTCGAGCACCAGGCCCGGCGCGCCGGCCACCAGCACGACGGTGAGTAGCACCAGCGGGCCCCGGCCGGCCAGCCCGGGCCAGCGGTCGACCAGCCCCGGCCAGAGCAGGGCCACCAGGACCACCGCCGCCACCAGGGCGGCCGCCCAGCAGAGCAGCGGCAGCACCGCGGCGGACGGCCGTCGGGCGGCACGATCGCCGGAAAGCGCAGCTGGTACGCGGTCAGCGCCAGCGCGAGGCTCGCCGCGCCCGCGCCGAGCAGCACCCGTCCCCGGATGGTGAGCGCGGCCCGGTCCAGCAGCTCGACGAAGCCCCAGCCGGACAGCAGCACCCCGAAGGCGAAACCGGTCCGGGTGAAGTACTGGTTGCTGCTGCCCGGGTGGGCGACCAGCAGGTAGACCGCCGGACCGGCCAGCGCGCCGCCGAGCAGGAAGACCTGCGCCGGCTCCAGCCGCCACCGGCGCAGCCGCAGCAGCGCCACCACCCCGGCGAGGCGGAGCTGGAGGTTGAGCAGGAAGGCCACCAGGACCCCGACCCAGAGCAGCGCGGTCACCGGGCCGGAGTGCCCCTCGCCGACGTACGGGCGCAGCCCGGAGAAGGGCTCCACAGTCACACCGTGGCTCTCGAAGGCGAAGAGGACGGCGGTGGCGAACACCTGCGCCGCCAGGGCCAGCCCCGCCGCGACGAGCACCGGCCGGGGGCGGTCGCCGCCGGGTCACCAGCAGCACCGCGACGGTGAACGCCAGCGCGGCCAGCACCACCGGCACCGAGCTGGCCTTGGCCCCGGTGGAGGCGGCGAGCAGCAGGACCGCCAGCACCCAGGCGCCCCGGCCCACCGGCGGGACGGTGCTGCCCCGGGCCCGGCCGACGATCTCGGCCAGCACGGCGATCAGCGGCAGCAGCAGCACCCAGCTGTACGTCATCGACGGACTGCCCCAGACGATGAAGGTGACCTGGCTGCCGAAGAGCTGCCGCAGCCCGTTCTCGAAGCCGAACTCCCCGACGGTGAACATCAGCCCGGCGGCGACCACCCCGGCGTACGGCCGGCCGGTGACCCGCCAGCCGACCACCGCGACCAGCACCGCGGCGAGCGCGCAGAGCGCCGGCACGGCGAGCCGGAAGAAGACCGTGGGCAGGTCGACGCCGCTGACCAGGCTGGCCGCCGCGAGGTGGGCGAAGCCGAACCAGTGGTAGTGCAGCGCCTCGCCGGCCACCTGCGGAACCTCCGGGGGCACCTGGTGGGTGGCCGCGCCGGCCAGCGAGAGCTGGAACGCCAGGTCGATGTACTGGGCCTGCCCCTCGTCGGTGGGCAGCACCGGGTTGACCCGCAGGAACGACTCGCTGAGGTAGAGGGTGAACCCGGCGACCACCCCGGCGAGCGACCAGGCCCAGCCGGTCGGCACCGGGGTCGTCCCGCCGGCCCGCCAGTGCCGGCGCAGCCGGGGCACGGCGGCGTACGGCAGCAGCACCGCCACCGGCCAGAGCCGCAGCCAGCCCGGCAGGCCGGCGGCGGTGCAGGCGGCCCAGGCGACCAGCTCCAGCACCAGCCCGAGGGCGCTGCCCATCGCCACGTCCTCGACCAGGGTGTGCGGCCGG
>NZ_JAEVHN010000220.1:0-9193 GCF_016803375.1 Micromonospora sp. 4G55 | reverse complement strand
CGCGCCGACGCGGCCTTGCGCGCCGGCACGGCGCTCATCACCGCCTCGACGATGGCCGGGTTGGCCAGCGCGCAGCCGGCACCCATCAGCAGCAGCCCGCCGAGCAGCACGGGATAGCCGTCCCCCGGTGCGTGCGTGACGACCGTGAGTCCGCCGGCCAGCAGCGCCATCCCGAGGGCGATCGCCGCTGGCGACCCGAGCCGGCGGATGACCCGGGCGGCGACGCCGGCGAGGTTGAGCACGACGATGGAGAGCGCGAAGGGCACCATCCGCAGCCCCGCCTCCCACGCCGAATAGCCGCGCACGAACTGGAGGTGCTGGGTCAGCAGGAACAGCGCGCCGGTGGCGCCGAAGGTGATCAGAACGACCCCGGAGACCGCGCCGACGAACCGGCGTTCGGCGAACAGGCTCATGTCCAGCATCGGGGCCGGGATCCGCCGCTCCCATCCCACGAAGAGCACCAGCAGGAGCACGCCGCCGCCGGCCGCGCCGAGCACCGCCGGCGCCGCCCACCCGTGCTCCGGGCCGGAGATGATCGCCCAGACGACCCCGGTCAGACCGGCCGTGGAGAGCAGCACGCCGAGCAGGTCGAGGCGCCCGTCCACCGGGTCGCGGGACTCCGGCACCAACGCCCCGGCGGCCAGCAGGCAGACCAGCACGATGGGGACGTTGACCAGGAAGATCGCGTTCCACGGCAGGTGGGCGAGGATGGCGCCGCCGATCGGCGGCCCGGCCGCGAAGCCCAGCGCACTGGTGGCCGCCCAGAGACCGATCGCCCGGGGCCGCTCGGCCGCGTCGAAGATCTGCATGGCGACCGCGAGGGTGGCGGTGACCAGGAGGGCACCGCCGATCCCCATGCCGCCCCGGGCGGCGATGAGCTGACCGCTGGTCCCGGCGAGCCCGGCGGCCAGCGAGCCGGCGCCGAACAGGACCAGACCGGCGAGCAGCATCCGCCGCCGCCCGTACCGGTCAGCCGCGCTGCCGGCCGTGAGCAGCAGGCCGCACTGCACCAGCGCGTACGCGTTGATCATCCATTGGACGTCGGCGGTGGTGGCGTCCAGCTCGCCGGTGAGCACCGGGATCGCCACGGTCAGCACGGTGTTGTCGAGGACCACGGTGACCTGGGCCAGGCAGAGCACGGCCAGGATCAGCCAGCGGTGCCGGACCGGACCGGCCGGCCGGGTCGACCCCGCCGGGCTGCCGTCGCGTACCGTGCCGGGAGCGCTCATCGCGGCGGGGCGAAGCGGGCGAGCGGGTTGGCCAGGGTGCCGACGAACTGCAACGCGGCCGACGGGTCGGCGAGGTCAACCATCTGCCGGTTGTTGCGCAGTTGCAGCCGGTTCAGGCAGGACAGCGGGAACTCGGCGGCGAAGAGGTCGTGTCGGCGCAGCCGGTCGGCCAGGTGCGGGACGCTGCGCTGGTAGTCGGCGGCGCACTCGGCCACCGTGCGCCAGAAGTCGTCCTCGGCCAGGACGCTCTCGGTGACCAGGATGGCGTTGAGGTGGCGCAGGAAGCAGTCGAACACGTCGGTGAAGATCGACAGGATCTTCTCCTCGTCGGGGACGGCGACCCGGATGCGCCGCACCGCCGGGGGCAGGTCGGCCTCGGGGTCCATCACGGCGATCTCCTCGGCGATGTCCTTGAAGATCACCCGCTCCACCGCCCCGTCGTGCAGCACCAGGATCACGTTCTCCCCGTGCGGCATGAAGGCCAGGTCGTGGGCGTGGAGGCTGTGCAGCAGGGGGACCAGGTAGGCGTCGAGGTAACGGCGCAGCCAGACCGTCGGCGCCAGCCCCGACTCCGCGACCAGCGCGCCGACGACCGAGCGGCCGCCCCGGTCGACGTGCAGCAGGGACGCCATGGTCGCCAGCCGGCGGCCCGGCTCCAGCCCGGCGACCGGGCTCTCCCGCCAGAGCGCGGCCAGCATCTTCCGGTACGGGGAGTACCGGTCGGTCGCCGCCTCGTACTGCCGGTGGCGGTAGCCGATCGCGGCGCGCTCCCGGATGATCGTCAGCCGGCTGCGTCGGAACACGGGGTCGGTGGCGGCGAGGTCGGCCAGCCAGTCGTTGATCGCCGGGGTGTGCTCCATGTACGCGGCGGAGAGCCCGCGCATGAAGCCCATGTTGAGCACCGACAGGGCGGTCTTGACGTAGTGCTTCTCCGGGTGGGTGCCGTTGAAGAAGGTGCGGATGGACTGCTGGGCGAGGTACTCGTCGGGGCCCTCGCCGAGGCAGACCAACTGCCGCCGGGCCACCTCGCCGGCGAAGGTGACGGCGAGCTTGTTCCACCACTGCCACGGATGCACCGGGAGGAGCAGGTAGTCGGCCGGGTCCAGGCCCAGCCCGGTGAGGGTACGGGCGAAGCCGGCGAGCGTGTCGTCGCCGAGTTCGGCGCGGACCAGGGTGTCGTAGTCCAGGTCGGCGGCGCAGCTGAAGGTGGTGTGGTCGCGGTGGGCGGCCAGCCAGATCAGCCGAACCGGCCGGGCGGCCTCCGGGGCGTACCGGTGGTACTCGTGCACCCCGAAACCGATCCGGCCGTTGTTGGCCACGAAGCAGGGATGCCCCTCGGTCATCTGGGTCTCGACGTCCTGGAAGTCCGCCCGGGCCAGCTTGGTGGCGTCCACCGCCGGCTTGCCGAGCTTGTACGCGGTGCCGGCCAAGGTCGACGTGATCTCCTCGAGGTAGACCGGCAGGATCTCGTCGGTGAGGCCGAGCGCCGCGCGCAGGTCGAGGCAGAGGTCGACGGCGTCCAGCGGCAGCTCGCGGCCGTCGGAGTGCCGGGTGATGCTGGCCGCGTCGACCTGCCAGTGCCGCAGGGCGAGCAGCCGGGCGGTGAACCGGTACTCGACCGTGCCGTCGTCGCCGCGTACCCGGTAGCGGTCCACGCCCAGCGGCTCGGGGGTGATCAGTCGTTCGTGGGCGAACTCCGCGAGGGCCTTGCGGACCAGCAGCCGGTTGGCCTCGGCCCAGTGCCCCGGGGTCAGGTGGTCCACGGATGCGAGCGGGTTCACGCGGGCAGGTCTCCTCGGGTGGCGGCCAGAAACATCTCACGGGTACAGACGCTGAGCAGGGCGTCCTTCTCGGGCTTGCGGATCGGGCCGACGACGGTGAAGCCCACGGCGGCGTTGAGCGCGTGCACGGCGTGGTTACGCACGTCCGGTTCGACGACGACGCGGCGGACGGCCGGGGCGGCGAAGAGCCACGCCATGACCGTGGTGATCACGGCGCGGGTGAAGCCGTGCACGGGAGTGTCGGCGGGCGCGCAGAGGAAGTGCATGCCGACGTCGCCGTCCGCGGCGTCATGCAGGCCGACGAGTTCGACGTGGGCCGGGTCGTACCGCTCGGCGAGGAACGCCGGCCGGCCGCGCCACGAGCCGAGGTACGCGTCGTGGTGCGGGTGCGCGGCGATCCGCCGGTACTCCTGCGCCACCCGGGCCACGTCGGCGTCCTGCATCAGCCAGAACGCGGCCTTGGGGTGGGTGACCCAGCCGTGCAGCAGTGCGGCGTCGCCGTCCGGATCGAGGGTACGCAGGGCGAACTCGCCGAGCCGGTCGTCGACCCGCCGGAACACCGTCACGCGGTCACCGCCACCGTCGCCCCGAACTCCTGGAAGGCGATGCGCCGCTCGATCGGGTAGTGCTCGCGCCCGGTCAGCTCCCGGATGATCCAGGAGTTGCGGTACGCGCCCATGCCGAGGTCCGGCGAGGTGATGCTGTGCGCCTGGGTGCCGGCGTTCTGCAGGAAGACGCCCCGGCCGGTGTGGTCGACGGAGTAGTTGCGGGCGACGTCGAACCGGCCGTGCGAGTCCCAGCGGAGCCGGTCGCGGATCGGCGCCAGGAAGGCGGGCACCCGGTAGTGGTAGCCGGTGGCCAGCACCAGCCCCTGGGTGGTGAGGGTGAAGTCGCGGCCCTGCTCGACGTTGCGCAGGCCGAGCGTGTACGTCCCGCTCGCCGGGTCGTGGGTGGCGGTGCTCAGGGCGGTGTTGGTCATCAGCCGGGTGGGCACCGGGCCGGCCACGCTGCGGGCGTAGAGCAGGTCGAAGATGTCGTTGACCAGGTCGGCGTTGATGCCCTTGAACAGGCCCTTCTGCTCGGCCTCCAGCCGGTACCGGGTCGCCTCGGGCAGGGCGTGGAAGTAGTCCACGTAGTCCGGCGAGGTCATCTCCAGGGTGAGCTTGGTGTACTCCAGCGGGAAGAACCGCGGCGAGCGGGTGACCCAGTTGAGCTGGTAGCCGTGGGTGCCGATGTCGGAGAGCAGGTCGTGGTAGATCTCGGCCGCGCTCTGCCCGCTGCCGACCACGGTGACGCTCCGCTTGTCCCGCAGCGCCGCCCGGTTCTCCAGGTACCGCGAGTTGTGGATCACGTCGCCGCCGAGGTCCCGGCAGGCGTCGGGCACGTGGGGCGGGGTGCCGGTGCCCAGCACCAGGTGCCGCGCCCGGTGGGTGACCCGCTGGCCGGCCGCCGTGGCGTGCACGACGTACCGGTCGTCGGTCGGGTCGTACTCGATCGAGGTGACCTCGTGGCCGAACCGGACGCTGGACAGTTTCGCCGCCGCCCACCGGCAGTAGTCGTTGTACTCGCTGCGCAGCGGGAAGAAGCTCTCCCGGATGTAGAACGGGTACAGCCGCCCGGACTCCTTGAGGTAGTTCAGGAACGAGTAGGGCGAGGTGGGATCGGCCAGGGTGACCAGATCGGCGAGGAACGGCGTCTGCAGGCGGGTGGACTCCAGCAGCATGCCGGGATGCCAGTTGAAGTCGTCGCGGGCCTCGAGGAAGAGCCCGTCGAGGTCGCCGATCGGCGCGGTCAGGCAGGCCAGGCCCAGGTTGTACGGGCCCAGCCCGACGGCGATGAAGTCGTGGGTCGACATGGGATTCTCCAGGGCGGGACGGCCGGTCAGCGGATGGGGCAGGACAGCTCACCGGCCGTGCGGGTACGCACGTACCAGCCGGCGTGTTCGGCGATCAGGTCGAGGACGTGGGCGATGTCGTCCACGGTGGTCTCGGGGTTGAGCAGGGTGAACTTCAGGTGGTGCGCGCCGTCCACGGTGGTTCCCGCGACGAGGGCGGCGCCGGACGCGGCGAGCGCCTCGCGGGCGTACAGGTTGGCCTCGTCGACGAGGGCGCGGCCGGGACCGGTGGGCAGGTAGCGGAAGACCACGGTGCTGAGCTGGGACCGGGTCACCACCTCGAACCGGGGGTCCGCGGTGAGCAGCCGCCAGGCGGCGTCGGCCCGGTCGATCACCTCGTCGAAGAGGGCCCCGACCGCGTCCGGGCCCATGATGCGCAGGGTGAGCCAGAGCTTCAGGGCGTCGAAGCGGCGGGTGGTCTGGATGCTCTTGTCGACCTGGTTGGGGATGCGCTGCTCGACCGCGCGGGCCGGGTTGAGGTAGTCGGCGTGCCAGGTGGCGTGCCGCAGCACCCGGCGGTCGCGCACCAGCAGCGCACTGGAGCTGACCGGCTGGAAGAACGACTTGTGGTAGTCAACGGTCACCGAGTCGGCCCGCTCGATGCCGTCGAGCAGGTGCCGCCGGGTCGGCGAGACCAGCAGCCCGCAGCCGTACGCGGCGTCGACGTGCAGCCACACGCCGGCCGCCGCGCAGATGTCGGCGATCTGCGGCAGCGGGTCGATGGTGCCGAAGTCGGTCGTGCCGGCGGTCGCCACCACCGCCATCACCCGCAGCCCCTCCCGGCGGCACCGGTCGATCTCCCGGGCCAGTTCGTCGGTACGCATCCGGCGCTCGGCGTCGGTGCCGACGGTGACCACCGCGTCGGCGGCGAGGCCGAGCAGCTTCGCCGCCTTCTGCACGCTGAAGTGGCCGGCCGCCGAGGTGAGGATCCGCAGCCGGGTCAGCGACTCCGGGCGGGACGGCCGGGTGCCGCCCGAGGTTGCCGCCCGGCCGACCGCCTCCTCCCGGGCCAGCAGCATCGCCTGGAGGTTCGACTGCGTCCCGCCGCTGGTGAACACCCCGTCCGCGGCCGGCCCGAGCCCGACCCGGTCGATCGTCCAGTCGATCAGGCGCCGCTCGATCAGCGTGCCGCCGGCGCTCTGGTCCCAGGTGTCCAGGGAGGAGTTGACCGCGCTCAGCACCGCTTCACCGAGCAGCGCCGGGATCACCACCGGGCAGTTCAGGTGCGCCAGGTAGCGCGGGTGGTGGAAGTACACCGCGTCGCGCAGGTAGACGTCCTGCAGCTCGTCGAGCGCCGCCCCGGTGTCGCCGAGCGGCCGGTCCAGGTCGATGCCGGCGATCCGGGGCGCGAGGTCCTGCGGGGTGACGCCGGTGAAGGGCCGGTCGGCGGCGGCGACCCGGTCGGCCACCCGGTCGATGCCGTCGGCCAGCACCCGCCGGTAGTCCGCGACGGTGCCGGCGGTGAACAGGTGGGCCCGGTCGGCGGCCACCGGGCCGGGGACGACTCCGGTCGGGAGGGCCTGAACGGTTGCTCCGGGCAGACTCATGGCAGTCCTCAATGGTCGAGAGTGGACACGGCGGGCGGGCGGGCGACGGCGCGGCGGCCACCAGCGGTCCCGAGTTGATCGAGCGAAGTTAGGTTACCCTAACCTAAGTTCGGGTCAACGCCGCACCCGCTCGGCGCGCCGCGGTTCGGCGACCGGCTGCGGCTCATCAGCGGAGTCGGACGCACACGCGGGTGCGAACCGCCGCTGGTGGGCGACGCCAACCGCCTATCAGGACCACGCAGGCCCCCGCGACCGCGGGATGCCCGCCCGGTCGGCGGCGGCCAGCGCGCGCTCGGGGTGCCGAGGCGCCCGTTCACCGGGCGGCCCAGTAGCCCAGCGAGGTCACCTGGTGCCGGCCGGCGCCGAGGGTACGCCGGACGTGCCGGGTGATGCTGCGCGTACTGGCCGCCTCGCAGGCGACCCAGTAGTGGGCGTCGGCGGTGGCGGGCAGCGCCGCGCAGACCGTCTCGACCAGGTGCCGCCCCTCGTCCCGGCGGGGCACCCAGGTGACCTCGTGTCCCGCCCGAGCGCGCGGCGCCAGGGCCTGCTCGCCCTCGTGCGCGTACTCCAGCCAGACCGTCGCCGGGATGTCGGCGGCGGTGTCGAGCAGGCTGTTCACCGCCGGCAGCGAGGCGGCGTCGCCGACCAGGTAGAGGTGCGCCGGCGCGGGGTCCGGCAGGTGGAAGGCGCTGCCCTGGACGGTGGCCTCGATGGTGTCGCCGACCTCGGCCGTCGTGGCCCAGCGCGCGGCGCACCCGTCGTGGAGGGCGAACTCCAGGTGGAAGCGCCCGGTGGCCGGATCCGGGTCGACCAGCGTGTACGCGCGCTGGTGCGGTCGGCCGCCGTCGTCGAACCACAGCCGGATCCACATGGTCGGGTGCACCCCGCAGGACTCCAGCAGGCCGCCGCCGTCCATCAGCAGGCGCTGGCAGTGGCCGCCGACCGCCTCGGTGCCGAGCACCGTGAGCCGGAAGTCTCGGCCGCCCATGGCCTTGAGCACCAGGGCCTCCCAGTTGCGTTTCACGTCTCACCCTCCAGTAAGGTTCGCCTTAGTTAGGGGAGGGTAACCTAAGTTGATATTCAAAGAGCGTGCGGCTCACCCCGATTCCGGAGCGGGCCGCGCGGTGACCGGCATCTATCGCGACGCCCGAGGAGTGCCGCACCTGCGCGCCCGGTCCGTCGACGAGCTGGCCCGGCTGCAGGGCCGGGTGGCCGCGCTGGACCGGGCCTGGCAGATCGAGGTCGAACGGTGGCGCTCCGAGGGCCGGCTCGCCGCGCACGTCGGTCCCGACGCGCTGGGCTGGGACCGGTTCGCCCGCCGCGCCCGGCTCGACGACACCGCGCGGCGGTGCTTCCGCCGCCTCTCCCCCGCAACCCGGCGGTGGGTCACCGCCTACGTCGCGGGGGTCAATGAGGGGCTCGCCGAGGGCGCCGCCGGTGCCCCTGAGTTCGCAGCGGTCGGGGTGGCCCCGGGGCGATGGCGGCCGTGGTCGCCGCTGGGTGTCTTCGCCGTCCAGCACATCCTCTTCGCCACCTTCCCGAACAAGCTCTGGCACGCCCACGTCACCGCCACCCTCGGCGCGATGGCGACCGGGCTCTTCGCCGTCGAGGGGCCCGGCGGCTCCGGCAGCAACGCCTGGGCGGTGCCCGGGGACCCCGCCGGCGGCCGGGCGCCGGTCATCGCCGGCGACCCGCACCGCCTGCTCGAACTGCCCGGCATCTACCAGCAGGTCCGCCTGGCCTGCCCCGAGTTCGACGTGCTCGGCTTCGCCTTCCCCGGCGTGCCGGGGCTGCCCCACTTCGGCCATGCGGGCGAGGTGGCCTGGGCGGTCACCAACGCGATGGCCGACTACCAGGACCTCTACCGCGAGCAGCTGCGCTGCGACGGCGACCGGGTGCTGGTCCGCGACGCCGACGGTTGGGTACCCGCGCACCACCACGTCGAGCGGATCGACGTACGCGGCGGCGACCCGGACCTCGTGGAGGTCGTCGAGACCCCGCGTGGTCCCGTGGTGGACCACGACCGGCACACCGGCGAGGCGATCAGCCTGCGCACCCCGGCCCGGGTGGAGGCGGACCTCGGCTTCGAGGCGCTGCTGCCGCTGCTGCGCTCCCGCACGGTCGACGACGTCGCCGACGCGCTGCGCGCCTGGGTCGAGCCGGTCAACAGCGTGCTCGTCGCCGACCGGAGCGGGGCCGTCCACCAGCTGGTCGCCGGGCTCGTGCCCGACCGGGACGAACGCTGCCGGCGGGAACCGGTACCCGGCTGGGACCCGCGGTACCGGTGGCGCGGCGGGTACGCCGAGACGAAACCGGTCGCGGTCGAGGACATCGCGGTCTGCGCCAACGACCGCCGCCCCGACGTGGCCGACCTCGGCGCCGACTTCGCCCCGCCGCACCGCGCCGACCGGATCCGGGCCCTGCTGGCCGACGGCGTCGCGCCGGACGACGTACACATGGACACCCGGCTCGCCGCGACGCCGCTGCGCGACTTGCTCCACCGACTCGATCCGGGCGACCTCGACCCGCCCGCCCGGGAGCTACGGGACCGGCTCACCGCCTGGGACGGGTCGATGCGGGCCGACAGCACCGACGCGGGCGCCTTCGCGGCCTGGCGTACGGCCCTGGTCCGCCGGCTGCACGCGCACCCGAGCCTGCGCCCGTTGCGCGCTCCCGGCGCGTACGACGAGCTGTTCACGCCGTGGACGGACCCGCTGGCGCGGATCGGCCACGCCCCTCGAC
>NZ_JAEVHN010000219.1:0-9203 GCF_016803375.1 Micromonospora sp. 4G55 | reverse complement strand
CCCCCCCTCCGGGTACGCTGCGGGCCCGCTTGACGCGTGGCCCGGTGTTCGCGCCGACCTCGCCAGATCGCCCCGGCCGGCCGGTCGCCCCATCGACGGCAACGGCCTGATCGGAATCACGTTCGCCATTCGTTCGGGGGCGCGTGGCAGGGCCGACTCGCCGGAGCTCGGCACGGTGCGCCGTCCTGGCGGCCGCCGTCCTGGCCGGCCCTGTCCTGGCCGCCCCGTCCTGTCTCCGGGCCGCCGGCATCCGCAGAGGCGGCATCCGGGGCTCGTCGACCCTCGCCCCTCGACCGCTCGAAGTCGTCCGCGGTGACGCTGCGTATCTGCGGACCAAGGCAACGTGGGAATGAGCGTGATACCTCAGAGGCATCAAAATGCCTCTGAGGTATCACGCTCGCGCAGTAACTGCCCTCCGGCGACGGCGACGGCGACGCGACGGTAACGGCGGGCGGCGACGGCGGGCCGGCGCTTCAGCCGGCGAGGACGTCCGTCGCCGCGGCGGCCAGCAGGTCCCACGCCTCGTCGACGTGCTCCTCGGCGGTCAGCGGCGAGCCGACCGCCAGGCGCAGCGTGTACCGCCCGCGACCCGGGTGTGCGTCAGGTGCACCCGCCCGGTGCCGTTGACCCGCTCCAGCAGCGCGGCGCTCGCCTCGTCGCCGGCCCGCAGCCGGAAGCAGACCAGCGAGAACGGGTGCGGCGCGGCGAGGTCGAACCGGTCGTCGGCCGCCACCCGGCGGGCGAACCGGTCGGCCAGCGCGACGCCGGTGCGGATGTGCGCCCGCAGCCCCTCGACGCCGTACCAGCGCAGCACGAACCAGAGCTTCAGCGCCCGGAAGCGCCGTCCCAGCGGCACCTGCCAGTCCCGGTAGTCGATCACCGCGCCGGACTCGGTGGCGGCGTTGCGCAGGAACTCCGGCATCACCGTCAACGCCTCGATCAGCTCGCCCCGGTCGGCCACCCAGAACGCGTCGCAGTCGAAGCCGGTGAGCAGCCACTTGTGCGGGTCGAAGCAGTACGAATCGGCGTGCTCCAGCCCGGCGTGCGACCAGCGCAGCTCCGGGCATACCGCCGCCGCCCCCGCGTACGCGGCGTCGACGTGCAGCCAGACGCCGTACTCGGCGCAGATCGCGCCGATCTCCGGCAGCGGATCCACGGCGGTGGTGGAGGTCGTCCCGATGGTGGCCACCACGATCGCCGGTACGTCCCCGGCGGCCCGGTCGGCCTCGATCGCCGCCCGCAGCGCCGCCGGGCGCATCGCCAGCGTCTCCGGGTCCACCTCGATCGGGCGGACCCCGTCCTCGCCCAGCCCGGCGATCCGCGCCGCCTTCTCGATCGACGAGTGCCCCTGGGTGGAGGTGTACGCCCGGTACCGGCGGTCGATGCCCACCGCGCGCCACCGGCCGCCGCTGGCCCGGTGCAGCGCGCCCAGGGTGGCGACCAGCGTGGCCGAGGAGGCCGAGTCCTGGATCACCCCGCCGCCCGGGCCGGTGGAGCGGAACCGTTCCGGCAGGTCCATGAGCCCGGCGAGCCAGTCCAGCAGCACCGTCTCCAGCTCGGTGCAGGCCGGGCCGGTGGCCCAGAGCATGCCCTGTACGCCGAGCCCGGAGCTGACCAGGTCACCGAGCACGCTCGGGCCGGAGGTGTTGGCCGGGAAATAGCCGAAGAACCCGGGGTGCTGCCAGTGGGTCAGCCGAGGAGTGATCAGGGTGTCCAGGTCGGCGAGCACGGCCTCGACCGGCTCGCCGTGTTCGGGCGGGCTCGCGGGCAGTGCCGCCGCCACCGCGCCGGGCGGGTCCTGCGAGGTCACCGGACGCTTCCCGAGCGTCGTCCAGTAGTCGGCGATCCAGTCCACCACCGCGTACCCGGCGCGGCGGAACTCGTCCGGGTCCATGTGCTCAGCCATCCGACGAGTCGACCAAACCGATCCGGCGCGGGCAAGGGGTGAGCGCCTGCCGTTGCGTGTAGGAAAGCGGTGTCCTAGCATCCTCGGTGCGCCGGAGCCGAAACGCGGACGTCGATGGATGTCCGCTCACCGCCGCCAGCGCGGCGGACGCCTCCCGCCGGCCCTGGGCGAGCCGTCGGACCCCACGCGTCCCCGCGCGCCTGACCTCTCCGGAGGCATCTGTGTATCCCCGCACTGCACGACGCCGTACCGCCCTGCTCGCCGCCGCCGCGGCCGGCATCCTGGTCGCCTGCACCCTCACGACGATCTCCGCTTCCGCCGCCGCCGCGGGCTGCCGCGTCGACTACCGGATCACCAACCAGTGGGGCGGCGGCTTCGGCGCCGACGTGGCCGTCACCAACCTCGGCGACCCGGTGAACGGCTGGACGCTGACCTGGTCGTACGCGGCCGGGCAGCAGGTCACCCAGGCGTGGAACGCCACCGTCACCCAGTCCGGCGCCCAGGTCACCGCCCGCGACGCCGGCTACAACGCCGCCATCGGCACCGGCGGCACCGCGACCTTCGGCTTCAACGCCACCTGGAACGACGTCAGCAACCCCGCGCCGGCCGCGTTCGCGCTCAACGGCACCACCTGCACCGGCGCGACCACACCCACCACGGCGTCGCCACCGCCGACGACCCCGCCACCGACGACCCCACCGCCGACGACCCCACCGCCGACGACCCCGCCACCGACCACGCCGCCGGCCGGGGCGAAGCAGCTGGAAGAGCTTGACCGGGGGCTGGTCAGTGTCCGGTCCGGCACCGGCAACCTGGTCTCCTGGCGGCTGCTCGGCACCGAGACCGCCGGCGTGTCCTTCCACCTCTACCGCGGCGGCACCCGGGTCAACGGCAGCCCGATCACCGGCGCCACCAGCTACCTCGACGACAGGGCGGCGGCCGGCGCGGCGTACACGGTGCGGGCCGTGGTGAACGGCGCCGAGCAGGCGGCGTCGGCGCCCGCCCTCCAGTTCCCCGCCGGCTACCTCGACGTGCCGATCCAGCCGCCGGCCGGCAGCACCACCCCGACCGGGGAGGCGTATAGCTACGCCGCCAACGACGCCAGCGTCGGTGACCTCGACGGCGACGGCCGCTACGAGTTCGTGCTCAAGTGGGACCCGAGCAACGCGAAGGACAACTCCCAGTCCGGCTATACCGGCACCGTTTTCGTCGATGCCTACACGCTGACCGGCACCCGGCTGTGGCGCATCGACCTCGGCCGCAACATCCGCGCCGGTGCCCACTACACCCAGTTCCAGGTGTACGACTACGACGGCGACGGCCGCGCCGAGGTGGCCATGAAGACCGCCGACGGCACCCGCTCCGGCACCGGCCAGGTGATCGGCTCGGCCGCCGCCGACCACCGCAACTCCAGCGGGTACGTGCTCAGCGGACCCGAGTACCTGACCATGTTCGACGGTCGCACCGGCGCGGCCCTCTCCACCGTCAATTACGACCCGCCGCGCGGCACCGTCTCCTCCTGGGGCGACTCGTACGGCAACCGGGTCGACCGGTTCCTCGCCGCCACCGCGTACCTCGACGGGCAGCGTCCCTCGCTGGTGATGGCCCGTGGCTACTACACCCGTGCGGTGCTCGCCGCCTGGGACTTCCGCAGCGGCACGCTGACCCGGCGCTGGACCTTCGACTCGAACGCCTCCGGCAACGGCGCCGCCGCCGGGCAGGGCAACCACAACCTGTCGGTGGCCGACGTGGACGCCGACGGCCGCCAGGAGGTCGTGTACGGCTCGGCCGCCATCGACGACAACGGCCGGCTGCTCTGGTCGACCGGCAACGGCCACGGCGACGCCATGCACGTCGGCGACCTCGACCCGAGCCGTCCGGGCCTGGAGGTGTTCAAGGTCGACGAGGACGGCAGCAAGCCCAGCTCGTGGCTGGCGGACGCCCGCACCGGTCAGGTGCTCTGGCAGACCGCGCCGGCCGGTGACAACGGTCGCGGCGTCTCCGACGACGTCTGGGCCGGCAGCCCCGACGCGGAGTCCTGGTCGTCCGCGGTCGACGGGCTGCTCGACACCCGGGGGCGCACCGTCGGCCGCAAGCCGTCCTCGACGAACTTCCTCGTCTGGTGGGACGGCGACCCGGTCCGCGAGCTGCTCGACCGCACGTACGTGACCAGGTACGGCACCGGCGGCGACAGCCGGCTGCTCACCGGCAGCGGCGTCACCTCGATCAACGGCACCAAGGCCACCCCGTCGATCTCCGCCGACCTGCTGGGCGACTGGCGTGAGGAGATCGTCTGGCCCACCACCGACAGTCGGGCGCTGCGGATCTACAGCACGCCCACCCCGACCGGCCTGCGCATCCCCGCTCTGATGCACGACCCGCAGTACCGGGTCTCGGTGGCGTGGCAGAACACCGCCTACAACCAGCCACCGCACACCGGCTACTTCATCGGCGACGCATGGGCACCCCGCCCACGCCGAACATCTACCTGCGGTGAGGCCGTCGCCCCGATCCGGTAGGCACCGGGTCGCCAGTCGCGGAATCCGCACCACTGGCGACCCGGTGCTCCACACCGCAGCACCCCCGACCCGTCCCGACCGGGAGTGCCGTACCACCACCGCTGACTAAGTTAGGCGCGGCACGCGACGCTGGGGTGACGTGGGTATGAAGAGCGTGTTTCAGGCATTCCGCGTGAGCCCGCCGGCCACCTTGTCGGCGACCAGCTCGAAGGAGCGCACCCGCTCCGCGACGTCGTACACCATCGTGGTGATCATCAGCTCGTCCGCGCCGGTGCGCGCCAGCAGGTCGCCGAGCTGCCGCCGGACCGTCTCCGGCGAACCCATGGCCTGCCCGTCCCGGCGCTGCCGCACGAACTCCCGCTCGAACTCGTTGTACGGGTACGCCGCCGCCTCTTCGGGCGTGGCGAGGGGCTCGGGCCGCCCCGAGCGCAGCTTCAGGAACGACAGCGCACTCGGCCCGGCCAGCCACTCGGCCCGCTCGTCGGTTTCCGCGCACACCACGTTCACCGCGACCATCGCGTACGGCTGCTCCAGCCAGCGCGACGGGCGGAAGTTCTGCCGGTACAGCTGCAACGCGGGCAGGGTGTGCTGCGCGCTGAAGTGGTGCGCGAACGAGAACGGCAACCCGAGCAGCCCGGCCAGCTGGGCGCTGAAGCCGCTGGACCCGAGCAGCCAGACCGCGGGGGACTGGCCGAGCCCCGGGGTGGCGGTGATCTGCCCCGGCTCGTCGCCGCTGAAGTAGTTCATCAGGTCCGCCAGCTCGCGCGGGAAGCCCTCCGCCGACAGCCCCTCCATCGTGCGGCGCAGCGCCAGCGCGGTCACCTGGTCCGTGCCCGGCGCGCGGCCGATGCCCAGGTCGATCCGGCCCGGGTGCAGCGCCTCCAGGGTGCCGAACTGCTCGGCGACCACCAGCGGCGCGTGGTTGGGCAGCATCACCCCGCCGGACCCCAGCCGGATCGTCGAGGTGTGCGCCGCCAGGTGCGCCAGCAGCACCGCCGGCGCGGAGCTGGCGATCGCCGGCATGTTGTGGTGCTCGGCCACCCAGAACCGGCGGTAGCCCAGCTCCTCGGTGCGGCGGGCCAGCTCGGTGGTGGCCCGCAGGGCCTCCCCGGCGGACGCCCCACGGGCGACGGGCGCAAGGTCAAGGACAGACATCGGTACGTCGATCACGGCTGTGGCCAACCCGCCGCGCGCCGGATTTGTTCCCCTCGCCGGGTAAGTGTGCCCGATCTTCCCGCTCCGCCACGTGGTCCGCCTCCGGCCGCCGACCAAGGGCGTCGGCCCGGAGTGGGCGCGGCGGACGGCGTCAGCCCATGCCGCGCGCCTGCTCGAAGATCAGGCTGGTCTGGGTGTGCTGCACGGCCGGGTCCACCGCCAGGTGGTCGAGCACGAAGTCGCGCAGGGCGTCCCCGGACGCCGCCCGCACGTGCAGCACGTAGTCCTCCGCGCCGGCCACGTGGAACACCGACACCACCCCCGGGAGTCGGACCGACCGGGCCCGGAAGGCGTCCACCGCGGCCCGCTCGTGCGCGGTCAGCCGGACCGACACCAGCGCCTGCAACGGCAACCCCACCGCGGTCGGGTCCACCTCCCGCGTGGAAGCCGCGGATCGCCCCGCAGTCGCGCAGCGCCCGCGTCCGGGTCAGACAGGTCGAGGGGGCCACCCCCACCCGCTCGGCGAGGGCGTTGTTCGGCAACCGGCCGTCGGCGGCCAGCTCGGTCAGGATCGCTCGGTCGACGTCGTCCAGCGCGGCGAACGGCCGCACATCATTCGGTGCAGGGGGCATGTGAACATCCTTCCGCGAATGCTGCGACAGCGAAAGCGACTTCTACAGAATCATCTTCGATTCTATTGCTCACATGCGGCCTATTGTTCGACGCTTCCGGCATGACGACGGTGGACACCCGGGCCGTGCACGCCGGCCGCGACGATCTCGCAGGCCTCGGCGTCCACGTGCCGCCGATCGACCTCTCGACCACCAACCCGCTGCCCTCGGTCGAGGGCGGCGGCGACGCGTACGAGCTGCTCGCCACCGGCGGCACCCTCCCGGCCGGCGCCAGCGCCGTCTACCAGCGGCTCTGGAACCCCACGGTGGCCCGCTTCGAGACCGCCCTGGCCGAACTGGAGGGCACCGCCGCGGCCGTCGCCTTCGCCAGCGGCATGGCTGCCCTGACCGCCGCGCTGCTCGCCGCCACCCGGGACGCAAACGGCACATCGTCGCCGTCCGCCCCCCTCTACGGCGGCACCGACCACGTGCTCGCCACCGGACTGCTCGGCACCGAGGTCACCTGGGCCCGCCCCGACGAGGTCGCCGCCGCCGTCCGCCCCGACACCGCCCTGGTGATCGTCGAGACGCCCGCCAACCCCACCCTCGACCTGGTCGACATCGCCGCGCTCGCCACCGCCGCCGGCGACGTCCCGCTGCTCGTCGACAACACCGTCGCCACGCCCGTGCTCCAGCAGCCCGCCCGGCACGGCGCCGCGCTCGTGCTGCACAGCGCCACCAAGAGCATCGGCGGCCACGGTGATGTGCTCGCCGGCGTCGTCGCCTGCGACGCCGACTGGGCCGCCCGACTGCGCCAGGTCGCGCCGTCACCGGGGCCGTGCTGCACCCGCTCGGCGCGTACCTGCTGCACCGGGGCCTGCAGACGCTGCCGCTGCGGGTCCGCGCCCAGCAGGCCGGCGCGGAGAAGCTCGCCGGCTGGCTCACCGGTCACCCGGCCGTCGTCCGGGTGCACCACCCCTCGGTCCACGACCCGGCCGGCCTGGTCGGCCGCCAGATGTCCGGCACCGGCAGCCTGCTCGCCTTCGAGGTACGCGGTGGCGCGCCCGCCGCCGCGGCCGTCGCCGGCGCCTGCGAACTGATCACCCACGCGGTGTCGCTCGGCGGGGTGGACACCCTGATCCAGCACCCGGCCTCGCTCACCCACCGGCCGGTGGCGGGGGAGGCCAAGCCGGGTGGTGGGCTGCTGCGGATCTCCGTCGGGCTGGAGGACCCGGAGGACCTGCGGGCCGACCTGGAGCGGGCGCTCGGGGTGATCTGACCACCCCGCCTACGACTTCGGGCCGACGTGCCGGTCGAGGGCCGCGACGCCTCGCGGCGGGCGACGGAGAGGGAGTTGCGGCGGTTCATCTTCCAGGCGATGCCGAGCAGGTCCAGGGCCCACTGGCAGAGGCCCATGATGTCGGCGGACTCGTTGGTGAACATGTAGCGGGGATAGACGTACTTTTTGCCGCGCACAGTGACCCGGTTGCTCACCCGGCAGCCATCGGAGTGGAAGAGGCCCCGCAGGAAGTCACCCGGGCGGCGCTCGACGATCTCGCGCTGCCAGTCGGCGAGGACGATCGGCCGCTCGTGCTTCTTGCCCGGCCCGTGCTGGGGCAGCAGACACGGCCAGTGCTTGCCGTAGCTCTGCACGTTGACACACCCCTGCTGCTGGACGTGCTGAACCTTGGTTGCCAGCACCGATCGCATGGCCGCGTCGCAGGCACTGATCAGGTCGGGCCAGGCGTTGCTGCACGTGATCCTCAGCACTGGCACCCGAGCCGAGGTGACCAGGTGGCCGTCGCCGAGGTACAGGCCGAGCAGGTAGCTGTAGGCGGCCGGATCTGTCGGATTGTCGACGCCGGGCTGGCAGCGGAAGCAGCGCAGAGCCGTCCCTTGGACGACCGGCTGGGGCCGGTCCCGGCACCAGTGCCACACGGTGCGATAGGAGAGCCCGACACCGCGGGCGGCGTCAGCGACGGTTGCGCCGGAGAGGTAGAGCTCTCGCGCACGCGCGCGCAACTCGGGTGAATGCATACGGGCATTTTCGAACGCCCGTACGACACTATCGGTGCCCCCGGTGGGATTCGAACCCACACTGTCGATCTTTTGAGAATCGCGCCTCTGCCGGTTGGGCTACAGGGGCTTCTGTAGTTCGGCCCCACCAGGTTACCCATTACGCTAAGGGCGGCGACACCCGGCACGGCGGGTGTCGAGCACAGACTGGTGGGAGTGGCTCGTGGCCGAGACGCAGACGGACGCCGAGCGCAGGCGCGTACTGATCGCCGAGGACGAGGCGCTCATCCGGCTGGACCTGGCCGAGATGCTGGTCGAGGAGGGCTACGAGGTCGTCGGCGAGGCCGGTGACGGCGAGACCGCCGTCCGGCTGGCCGAGGAGCTGAAGCCGGACCTGGTCATCCTCGACATCAAGATGCCGATCATGGACGGGCTGGCCGCCGCCGAGCGGATTGCCGGCGCGCGCATCGCCCCGGTGATCATCCTGACCGCGTTCAGCCAGCGCGACCTGGTGGAGCGGGCCCGGGCGGCGGGCGCGATGGCGTACCTGGTGAAGCCCTTCCAGAAGAGCGACCTGGTGCCGGCGGTGGAGATCGCGCTGTCGCGCTACTCGGAGATCGCCGCCTTGGAGTCGGAGGTCGCCGGCCTCACCGACCGGCTGGAGATCCGCAAGACCGTCGAGCGGGCCAAGGGCGCGCTGATGACCACGTACGGGATGACCGAGCCGCAGGCGTTCAAGTGGATCCAGCGCACGGCGATGGACCACCGGATGACCATGAAGGAGGTCGCCGAGCGGATCCTCGCGGAGACCGCCGGCGGCGAGTCGCCCAGCCGACCGCCTGACACCGGTCGGCCCGCCGGGTCCCGGAAACCACCGTCGGTGGTTAGCATCGACGCGTGTCCACTCGGCGCGTGCTCGCGGTGCTCGGCGTCCTCGCCGTGCTGCTGGCCGCCTGTGATCCGGCGCCCGCTCCCCGCCGTGCCGAGGAGCCGCTG
>NZ_JAEVHN010000218.1:0-9206 GCF_016803375.1 Micromonospora sp. 4G55 | reverse complement strand
GCCCGTCCGGCCCGGCATCCGGGTACGCCGCCCGCAGCCGTTGCGCCCACGTCGTGGGCGCGCGGCCCGATCCCCGCCACGGCGGCCAGGGCGAGCAGCTCCGGCGCGAAGCCGGGGTGCTCCAGCAGCCGGCTCCGGATCTCCGCCAGGTCCAGTTCCCCGGGTACGCCCCGGAGCCGCCGGCTGCTGCTCGGTCCTGATCGCGAGGTCAGCGGCCGGTCGGGCCGTGCCGGGTCCGGGCGCGCCCGGGTCGGCGGTCGGTGCCGGGGCGGGGGCGGGTGTGATCTGCTCGGCCGTGGCCGGGGCTGGCCCGGGCGTTGCCTTCTTCGGTGTCGCCTTCTTCGGTGGTGTCGCCTTCTTGGGCCCGGCCGTCTTTCCGCGCGCGGCGGTGCGGCTCTCGCCCGCGGCGGTCGTCCCACGCCGGGTCCGTGCGGTGGCTCGGCTCTGTTCGGGGAGGGTCGTCTGGCTGTCGTTCTCCGCGGCCATCGAGCTCTCGTCCGGGGTGCTGGTGTGGCTCTCGCCGGGCGCGCTCGGCTGGCTCTGGTCCGGCATGGCCGGCCGGCGCTCGCCCGGGATGCTGGTGGCGCTCTCGCCCGGGGTGCTGGTGGCGCTCGCACCCGGTGTGGCCCTGGGCAAGGTCGTTTGCTTGCGCGGGGTGGCCTTCCTCGCGGTCTTCCGCCTCGGCGACGCAGGGGTCTCCGGCTGCGCGGCGTCGGTTTCTGCCGCCGGGGTTGGGGACGCCGTGGAACTCACCGGGGTTGGGGGCGTCGCGCTGGAACTCACCGGACCGGTCGGCTCGGCCGCGCCGGGTGTGACCGGGGCGACGGTGCCTACCGGGCGGCCCGGCTGCTCCACCGGCGTGCCGAGCCCGTCGCCACGCTGGTCCGTCGCCTCGGTGCCGGTGGTCGCCGCGCTGGTGGCCGCCGTCTCGCTGTCCGTGCCGCTGGTGGACCCCGGTGCGACTGGCGTCCTGCCGGTGGTCGCTTGCCTCGTCGACCGACTGGTCTGCTGCCCGGCGGGCGCTTGGCAGGCCGTCGAGGCGCTCCGCTTCCGGGCGCGGTCCGCCGCTGGTGTGTCAGCGGTCACCTGCCCGGTGATCTCCTGCTCACCGGCTGCGCCGCCGGCCGCCGTGCCGCCGCTGGGGCTCGCACCCGCTCTCGCTCGCCCGGTAGGTACGTCGGCCGGGTCGGTCCCGCCGGGCTCGGTCGGGGTGCCGGCGCTAGCCGACGCTTTCCTCGCCGGCCGTGGCTGGCGGGGCAGCGGCTGCTCGGGCGTGGGTGGCTGGAACAGGACCGCGGGCGCGGCCTTCGCCGGACGGCGCTTCCCCGGCGCGGCGTCCGTACCCTCGTCCTGGCCCGGCCCGGCGGCCTTGGGTGGGGCCGGGGGTGGGGTGAAGGTGGCCTTCGGAGAGCGCCGGCGGGCCCCCTCGGCGGGCTCGCGGCGGGGCGGATCGCTCGGCGTCTGCTCCTGCATGTCGATGGAGCGTAGTCGCGAACGTGACGGCGCACACGGTGAAAACACGTCGCTGCGGTAGTCGCTTTGCCCCCGGTGGGGGCGGACCTGTATCCTCGGGCGCGGTGGTCTGCAGGGGCCACCAGGGAGACTTCGCCTAGTCTGGTCTATGGCGCCGCACTGCTAATGCGGTTGGGGTTTTAAAGCCCTCCCGGGTTCGAATCCCGGAGTCTCCGCGCGGAAGCCGGGTGTGTAGACTGGCCAAGCACCGAGCGCCCGTAGCTCAACGGATAGAGCATCTGACTACGGATCAGAAGGTTAGGGGTTCGAGTCCCTTCGGGCGCACTTCACGATCAAGGCCGTGACCAGCAGAAACGCCGGTCGCGGCCTTGATTGCTTCTACGCTTTGGGACGGATCTTCCCAATATTTGGAATCTGGTGCTCCGATGGTGCTCCGTTGTCGCTGTGCTGTTTCGGCGGGGGTCCGTGCCGGCCCGTGCTGACCAGTGCGTTTGCGTGTCGCCTGGTCTGGATCATGGTCGGGATGCCGGTGCGTCAGGGTACGGCCGTTGTCCACTGTGGTCACCGTTGTGGATCTTGTCTGCCGAGGTGGGTGCCCGGGCGGTCGGCCGCCGTTGACCTGGGCTGGCGTAGGGTGACGAGCGGGGGTCGGGATGTCGGCCGGGGCGAGCATCGGCGCTGACGGCCGGGATGTCCACGCATTTGATTTGCGCTCTGCTGGTCGCCCAGCCGACCGGGCGGCTACCCGATCCTCGGGCGCGGCCGCGCTCTCGTTGCTCGGCACCGGGTCGGTTGGGCGCCCGCGGTGTGGGCGGCTCCCCGACCAGGGTCTGGACAAGAGGTCTGTCCCGGCGGTGCAACGGCAGCCGCCGTTCCACGGGCGCTGGCCGAGTTTGCTAATGAGGGTTGCGTGCAGCGAACAGCCGGTCCATTCCGCAAAAGTGCGCGCCTGCTCAGTCGGGATGGGAACCCGATACGGTTTGAACGTGATGGCTGGCCTGACCCACGATGCCTTGATCTTCGTCGATGTTGATGGCCGCTGATCCCGTTCAAAGCGCGGCGGGTCAGCCGCGAGTGTTCTTGGGGCGGCGTTGTCGCGCAGACGGTACTGGTAACCCTCTGCTCGATCGGCTCGACCCGGACGACGGGCGGAGGCTGTCGGCACTGGGATGCCAGTTGGTCTGACGACATGGATGGCGGAGGCAAACGAGGTCATTTCGCCACGGCTCGGGCTTCCGGACCTGCCGGTCGTCGAGTGGCCGGATGACGACGAAGATCCGGAGCGCGGCCTGCATTTGAAGACTGTGTTTCTTTGCCGGTGGGCAGCCGGTCGCCCGTTCGTCTGGCTTGACGACGAGATAGCTGATGCTGACCAGCGGTGGGTAGCAGCACGCCACCCGGTGCGAGCGCTGCTGCGACGTGTAGATCCATACGTGGGCCTGACCGAAGCGGATTACTCAGCGGTCCGTCGATGGCTCAGGCACGTTGACGGCGCCCGTTGGTAGCCCTTGTCCGCGAAGGTCAGCACGTCGCGTTGGTCAGGGCCTCGATCAGGCCGTAGGCGCGGGCGGCGGTCAGGTCATGAACGGGACCAGGAAGGGCGGGTGAGACCCAGATCAGCCGCCCGGCGGCGTCGGCGAGGACCTGCACGTTGACACCGTGGCGCTTTTGCTTGCCGGAGTAGTAGGACCGTTGGTCGGCGACCCGGTCGACCGGGGTCAGCGTGCCGTGTCGTCCCGCCCAAGTCATGGTCCAGCCGCAACTCGTCCAGGCATCCGTCCCCAGTGTCGATCGAGGAACTCTGCTCCGGCAGCGCTCGTCCGGGCCACCTCGGCGCTGCGGCCATCCACGAACGAACGGAGGTCATCGACCAGAACGATCGTTCGACGGGCATCCACGCGATGAGGATGCCTGGCACGTCATGATCCGCCATCCGGTCCCGGACCCGCGAACAAGTCGGACCACGTTCGTAAGATTCCGTCCATGTCACGAGTGCGCCCGGCCCGACAGTCCGCACCACAGCCCGACGTGCCGGTCCTTCGGAGTCTCGGACCCACGTACGAGGGGGACCTGCATGGGCGGCACGCAGCGGTCCTCCTCGAGGTCCTGGTTGACAGGTCCGCGAGCGCCGCGACGAACATCGCGCTCGCGGGGCACTACGGCAGCGGAAAGAGCAGTGTGATCCTCGGCGTCCAGGCGGGTCTGGACAAGCGGAAGATCAACTGGGTCAATCTGTCGCTGTCGAGCTTGGGCATCGATGACACGAAGCGGGCGCGAATCCAGCAGGACGGGACGCTCCCGCCACTGACGAACCTCATTCAGAAGGAGATCGTCAAGCAGCTGCTCTACCGGAAGGCGCCCGCGGACATGCCGGGGTCGAGGTACTTCCGCATCGACTCGTTCAGGCCCTGGCCGGCTGCGTTCTGGGGCGCCGTAGTCGCGGTGGTGTTCTTCGTGATCGCGGTCCTGTTCGGGCTGGTGGATCGCGTGGAGAAGATGGGTCCCCAGGCCCTGGTCACCAGTCGTGGCTGGGTGCCGTGGGTCATCGTCGGTGGGTTCGGCGTGTTCCTGGGCGTGATCTGGTTCATGGGTTTGCGTGCTCTGCGGAGCCGGGTGCGGGTGGAGAGCGTCTCCGCGGGCGGAGCGGCCGTCAAGCTCAGCGCGAAGGAGAACTCGTACTTCGATGAGTATCTCGACGAGATCGTCTACTTCTTCCAGGAGACGAAGACTCAGGTCGCGATCTTTGAGGACCTGGACCGGTTCAGGGACCCTCACATCTTCGAGACGCTACGTGAACTGAACACCGTCTTGAACAACTCCGAACAGATCAAGTCGCGGCCGGTTCGATTCGTGTATGCGGTCCGCGACAGCATCTTCGAGCAACTCAACGTCGACGCCACCCCGGATAGCGACGTGAACGCCGATACCGATGCGGCAGCGCTTCGTGCGTCAGCTCTGGAATCCGCCCCGTCGGCGAACAGGACGAAGTTCTTCGACCTGGTCGTCCCGATGGTTCCGTTCATTACGCACCGTTCGGCGCGGGACCTGTTGGCGGCGGAGTTCGCCGCATCGGATGAGCGACCTTCGACTGCGCTAGTGAATCTGGTCGGCGGGCATCTGACCGATATGCGCCTGATTCGCAACATCCGGAATGAGTTCGAGATCTACCGTGCCTCGGTCCTGGGAGAGAAGGGCCTCAAGGGCCTCACCGCGGACCGACTGTTCGCGATGATGGTCTATAAGAACCTGCATCTGGAGGACTTCGAGGCCATCCGACTCGGAACGAGCAAGATCGACGAGGCTCACCAGGCTTTCCGCGACATGGTCAGTTATCAGACGGGCCGCCAGGCAGCGGTCAGCAAGGAGGCACTAGACCGGATCGCGTCGAACGCCCTGTGGGACAAGCACGCGAAATCCGCCGGTGAACGGCTCCAGAAGGTGCTGCCGATTGTTCACCGGGCGGGGCGGCACGGTGGCGAGCCGGTCCTTCAGCACCAGTCGGAGAACTACGCGCTCTCGGCCCTTACGTCCGGCGAGTTGTGGAGGTCGCTGCACGAGATCCGCAAAGAGGTGCAACTTATCCAACCCGGATACGGTGGCGTAACCCTGTCGTTCGATGACGTGATTGCGCTGGTTGGGGATGAGGCGGCTGCGCTGGATGACGCCGTCGAAGCCGATGTCGCACGTCTCCAGCGCGCCTCCCGAGCCGCGCGGGAGACCAAGGACTTCGTCGCGAAAGCCACGATGGCGCAGCTCATGGCCCGACCGGACCTGGTCATGCCCACCGACAGCGGCGTCGAACGCAACCTGGATGCCATCGTCACCGATCTCGTGTCGCCCTTGGCCCACGACCTCCTCGCCAAGGGCTACATCGACGAGAACTTCACCCTGTACTGCTCGGACTACCACGGCATCGCCATCAGCGTCAGCGCGATGAACTTCATCCTCCACTGCGTCCAGACCGACCGCGCAGACCACCGCTTCCGGTTCGACGAGGCTGCCTCCATCGACGCGGTCGAGACGGAGATGGGCGGCCGCTTCCTCGACGGCGAGAGCGTCTTCAACCTTGAGGTCTTCGACCACTACCTGCCCACGCACCCCGAGCGGCTCGACAAGGCACTCGACAAGCTCGTCATGCGCGCCGGGACCGACTCCTCCTTCATCGATGCGTACCTTATGGATGGCGCGTCCAGGGAACTCTTCGTAGGCCAACTGGCTCCTCGCTGGAAGAGTGCGTTCGTCCATCTGGTCGAGAACGCCCCGATCGACCTCGCGGCGGCCGTCGCGCTTGTCGATGCCGCTGTCCGGAGGGCTGATCGAGACGTCGACTACGAGTCATCGCGACGAGTCGCAGAGTTCGTCTCGGAGCATTACGCCCAGATGCAGGCATTTGTCGGGACGATGGAGACGTCGAAGGCCGCTGACGTGGCGGTTCTGGTTCGTCGTCTCGGCGCCCAGGTCAGCGACCTCGCGGTGCTGGGGGACGCACAGCGCAAGGCGGTGGTCAAGGCTAGCTTGTACCCCGTTACGAGGACGAACCTGTCCACGGCACTCGGTGAAGGAACCCCGCTGGCCCTCGACGTGGTGAAGGCAACCAACGCGACCGTCTACCAGCACATCCTCGAAAACCTGGACAGCTACCTCCACGCCCGCGAGGACGACGAAGCGACCGTCGATGCCTCGGAGGAGTTCGTCGCGGTGCTCAATGACGTCGCCGGCGCCGCTGAATCGGCGCTGCTTCCGGTTGCGAAAGGCGCGTCAGAGTCGTGCGAGGTGGCCGACCTGGAGGAACTCGATGCTACGGCGTGGACCGCGGTGGTGTCGGCGAGTCGGTTCGCGCCGACCGTCTGGAACGTCAGCCAGTTCGTAGCAAAGTTCGGCGTCAGTGAGGAACTGGTGAAGAACCTGAACAGCCTCGACCTCACCGATGTCGAGGAGGTGGAGGAGGAGTCTAGGCACGACCTCGGGTATGCGCTGGCTCATGCTGAGAACCTGGACCCGGCGGCGAGGGTCCGGCTGGTGAAGCAGCTCGAGCTTCCCGGCGGATTGGATCCCGAACGCTTGACCGGCGCCGGGCTCAAGCTGCTCCCGGCACTGCTGGCCGCCGAGTTGGTGCCCGATGCCGCCGAGACTTATGCGTGCGTGGGCGGTAGCCCGTTCGCGGTCCGCGAGGAGTACTTCGCGGCGTCGAAATGCCTGGCGTCCTACGTGTGCGAGCTGCCGATTTCGAGCGACGACCTGCCCAAGATCATGCGGAGTCCGCATGTGACACCGGCCGTCAAGCGAGCGATCGCCGATGGCGCGGAGTACGTACACGGCCGGTTGTCCGGGCACGGTGCCATCGCGATCTGCGAGTGGGCGGCCATGGGCAACACCGTCTCGGTGGAGCTGCTGGTCGAGCTCAGCGAAGCCGGAGCGCCCGCCGAGCACATCCTGAGTCTGCTGGAACCCCACCTCCCTGACATCAAGCTACCGGTGTTGGACCAGGTGCTCTTGGCGCTCGGCGACGAGTACGAACCGCTCACCAGGGTCGGTCGCCACCGTCCGAAGTTGGAGGAACGGGACGGGACCGAAGAGCTGCTCAATGAACTAAAGCGCCGCGGCCGGGTCAGCTCGTTCAGCCAAGCGTTGTTCGGTGGCATCCGGGTCAACATGCGTCACTGACACCGCACCAACGGATCGCCGCCGAGGCGCGAGGTCAGGTTCATGACGAGCTGTACGCGCTCCGCGAAGGCTCATGACTCGGGCATCCGTGTTCGTATTCGTTGCCCCGATGCGCACAGGGCGGTGCAGGCACGGCGAGTCTGGGACGCGGTGACACTCACCGACAGCAACGACCTGGGCTGGCGCACGGTGACGGGCGGGGATCGGGACGTCGGCCGGGCGAGCATCGGCGGTGACGGGCGGGAGATTGACGCATCTGACCTGCGCTCTGCTGGTCGCCCGGGTGACTGGGCGGCGACCCGACCCCTCGGCCCCGCCCGCCGCGGCCGCGTTCTCTTTGTTCGGCGCCGGGTCGGGTGGGCACCCCCTGAGTAGGCGGCACCGCGACCAGCATCTGGACAGGAGGTCTGTCCGGGCGCCGTGCGGCCGGTCGGCGTAGCGGGCTAGTACGGCAGCCGCCATTGGTGGTCTGACCTGGCGGGATACGGTGGGGGTGTGCGAAGTGGACGCAGCCGCCTGTCGATCATGTGTTTGTGAGGACTACAAGATCGAAGGCGGCTGCTGCTGCCAGGGTAGCGGCCAGGCGCGCGGTGCGGGAACGGGCCGAGCTGTTGGAGGAGCTGCGGTCGTGTTTCGTGCGGACGCAGACGTGGCAGCACGCGGGCCGGTACATCTCGGCGGTGGTCAGTTGGGTGCCGAAGCGCAACGGGTGGAGCATCGCTGAGCAGGTTGGGGACGCCACGCCGGACCGCACGCAGCGGTTGTTGAATCGAGCGGTGTGGGATACGACGGCCGCGATGAGTCACATCCGGCGGTTCGTGGCCGGGGGTCTGGATGCGGCGGCCACGCGTCGGCGGCGGCGTGGGTTGGTGGTCGGTGCGTTGGACGAGACGGGCCAGGCCAAGCAAGGCCGGGCCACGTGTGGGGTGAAACGGCAGTACATGGGGTGCGCGGGTCGGGTCGCGAACGGGATCAACACGGTGCACCTGTCGTACGTGCGGGAGCGGACGGGACACGCGTTGATCGGGGCGCGTCAGTGGATCCCGGCCGAGCACCTCGCCGACCCGCGCACGGCTGCGGGTATGGGGTTGCCGCCTGGGATGCAGTTTCGCGCCAAGGGTCAGCTGGCCATGGACGTCTGCGCTGACGCGTACGCCGACGGGCTGGTGTTCGACGTCGTCTGCGGCGACGAGGTGTACGGCAACTGCACACCGTTGCGGGAGTTCTTCGAGACTCGCGGGCAGGCGTACGTGCTGCGGGTCGCCTCCACCTTCATGATCGACCTGCCCTCGGGAGACAGGCTGACCTGCGCTCAGGCCGTCACGCTGCTGCCGCGGACACACGCCGGTGGGAGGTCCGCTCGGCCGGTACCGGGTCAAAGGGACAACGCTGGTACGCCTGGGCGTGGATCGCCACCGCCTCACCGCGGCATCACCTGCTCGTGCGCCGTCACCTGAGCACCGGCGAGCTGGCCTTCCACTACTGCCACGTGCCCGAGGGGCAACCCGTGACCAAGACGAGGCTGATCCGCGCCGCCGGACTGCGCTGGCCGGTCGAGGAGTGCTTCGAGTTCGGCAAGGACTACTTCGGTCTGGATCAGTGCCAGGCCCGCCTCTACACCGCGATCGCCCGGCACACCGTCCTGGTCATGGCCGCCCTCGCCGTCTGCGCGGTCACCGCCGCCCACCTGCGGGACCGTACCGACAGCCAAGCCCCGCCCCCGAGCACACCCGACCAGCCACCACCGCCCGAGCCCGGACTGATCCCACTGACCGTGCACGAGGTCAAGCGGCTACTCGCCGACGCCCTTCACCATCCGATGCCGCCCGGCCATGCCACCCGCTGGCTTACCTGGCGACGCCGTCACCAGGCTCGCGCACGCTGGTTCCACCAACGCACACGACTGAACCGCGACTACGCCCTGGTCAGCTAGCAATTGGCGGCTGCCGTACTAGTGTTCCGCGCCGGAAATTCGCCTACAAAATCGGGCGAGTGATTCGAGGATGTCTTCGGCGGTCTTGGTCCAGGTGAACGGCCGTGGGTCGGTGTTCCAGTCGGCGATCCATGAC
>NZ_JAEVHN010000217.1:0-9225 GCF_016803375.1 Micromonospora sp. 4G55 | reverse complement strand
GGCGGCGCCGCCGGGCCTGCCGGCGCGGGGGCCGCAGCGGCCAGGTTCGCCAGGATCGAGGCCGAGTCGAGGTCGGCGGTGACGGACAGGTTGACGAAGTCGCCGACGATCGCGCCGGTGACGTTCGGCGGGAACGGGTACGACAGCATGAAGTCCAGGGACTTCGGCAGGTCGTCACCGGCGCGTACCAGCTCCTCCAGGATCGGTTGCAGCGCCCGGAGGTTGGCCACGGTGTCGTCGCGGCTGCGGTTGACGACCCGGGTGCCGACGTCGCCGAGTTTGTCCAGGGCGGTCAGCGCGCTGGTCAGTTGGGCGCGCTGTTGCGCCAGCACGGTCAGGCCGGGGGCGAGGGAGTCCACCGCGTCGCCGAGCACCTGCTTCTGCCGGTTGAGCCGGCCGGTCAGCCGGTCGAGGGCGTCGAGGGCGCGGACCATGTCGGCCTTCTGCTTGTCCAGCCCGCCGATGAACTCGTCGAGCTGGCCCAGCGCGTCCCGGACGGCGGGTTCCCGTCCGGCGAGTGCGGTGCCGAGTTCCTGGTTGATGGTCCGCAGTTGAGCCAACCCGCCACCGTTGAGCAGCAGGCCGAGGGCGGCGAGGACCTCTTCGACCTCGGCGCCGCGGTTGGTGCGGGACAGCGGGATGACGTCGCCGTTGGCGAGTTGGCCGGTCGAGGCTCCGGTGATCGGCGCCGCGACGGTCACGTACTTCTCGCCCAGCAGGCTGCTCTGCCGGACCGCCGCAGTGGCGTTGGACGGCAGGCGCACGTCGGTGCCGATGCGCAGGGTGACCCGCGCGGTCCAGCCGGCGAGGGAGATCTTCTCCACGCTTCCGACGGTCACGTCGTCGACCTTGACGGCGGCCTGCGGCACCAGGTCGAGCACGTCGCTGAACTCGGCGGTGACGGTGTACCCCTCGCCCTTCGGGGCGCCGCCGGGCAGCGGCAGGTCGGCGAGGTCGGGCAGGCCGCACCCGGCCGGGAGCAGCGCCACCAGGACCGCGCCTGCCAGGGCGCGCAGTGCCCGGGCGGTCACGGGGTGCCCCGCAGGATGCCGCCGAGGGTGGGGTCGCTGGTGATGCCGGAGCCGCCCGGCGCCTGGTCGGGGATCGGCGCACCGGGGGAGCTGATGGGAGGTCCCGGTGAGGACCCGCCGGTCGCCGGGGCGCCGGGCGGCAGCTTGAGCAGCTTGCGCAGCTGGTCGGTCATGGGCAGCCCGCGCTGGTGCAGGGTCTGCGCGAGCGCCATGCACTTCGCGGGCACCTCAGCGGCGGGAAGCTGGTCGATCAACAGGGAGCAGGCGAAGCTGGCCGGGTCGTACGGACCCATCGCGTTGTCGCGGGTGTCCAGCGTGCCGGACCGTGGGTTGTACGAGAGGGCGAGGTTGTTCACGGCGAGCGGGGCGACGTCGAGGATCTCGATGACCGCCTGTTGCTGGCCGACCAGCACGCTGGTGATCTCCGTCAGCGCGGCGACGTTGGAGGTCAACGCGGCCCGGTTCTGCTTGACGAAAGCGGTGACGTCGGCCAGCGCGGTGGCGAGGTTGCGCAGCGCGGCGGCCAGCTCGTCGCGTTGGCCGGCCAACTGTTCGGCGACGTCGGCGAGTTGCCGGTTGAAGGCGCGCACCTCCCGGTCGCTGCGGGCCAGCGCGGTGGTGAAGCGTTGCAGGTTGGCGACGGAGCCGAAGAGGTCCTGCCGGCCGTCGGAGAGGGTGGTCAGCGCCCGGGACAGGCCATCGAGGGTGTCGTGCAGGTTCTGCCCGTTGCCCTCCAGGTTGGCCCGGCCGGTCGCGACGAGGTCGGACAGGGCGCCGTCGCGGTTGGCCCCCTCCGGGCCGAGGGTGCGGTTGAAGTCGTCGAGCGCCTGGTAGACATCGTCGATCTCCATCGGTGCGGCGGTCCGCTCCAGCGGGATCTCCGCCCCGTCGGTGAGCCTGGCGCCACCGGCGTAGGCGGGGGTGAGCTGCACGTACCGGTCGCTGACCACGCTGGGCGGAACGATGAGCGCCTGCGCCTCGGCGGGGACGTCGATCCCGGGGTCGTACGACATGGTGACCTTGACACTGCGGCCCTGCGGGGTGACCGTGAGCACCTCGCCGACACGAACGCCCAGCACCCGCACGTCCGATCCCGGGTACACCCCAACGGCACGGGAGAAGTAGGCGACCACCCGCCGGTCGGGTGTGCCGTCGCGGAGGACGACCACGCCGGCGGCGACGGCCACCAGCAGGGCGGTGGCGACGGCGACCGGTCCTCGCCAGCGCTGGATGGGACCGGGCATCAGCGGCCTCCCCTCGTCGGTTGGTACGGCTGGAGCAGACCGGCCACGTACGAGTCGAACCAGCGGCCGTTGCCGACCACGTTGGCGAACGTCGAGACGAACGGGCCCATCCGCTGGATGGTCTTCTCCAGGTCTTCCTTGTTGCGCTGCAGGATGGCGACCACCTCACGCAGCTTGCGCAACGCGGGCTCGATCCGGGCGCGGTTGTCGGTGACCAGTCCGGAGAGCTGCGTGGCGAGTTCGTCGGTGCCGACGAGCAGCTTGTGGATGGCGTCCCGACGCCGGCTCACCTCGGCCAGCAGCGCCTCGCCGTCGGCGACCAGCTTGCGGAACTCCTCGTCCCGGTTGGCCAGCACCGTGGTGACCGAGCGGGCGCGGGAGAGCAGGGTCCGCAGTTCGGCGTCGCGGTCGGCGACGGTGCGGGAGAGCCGGGAGAGTCCGACCAGGGAGGCATTCACGCTGTCGGGCGTGTCGGCGAAGGTCTCGGACAGGGTGGTGAAGGCGGCGGCGAGCTGTTCGGTGTCGACCTTGTCGAGGGTGTCGGCGAGTCCGGTGACTGCCTGCACCACGTCGAACGGCGCCGCGGTCCGGGCGAGGGGAATCTGCCCGCCCTCGCGCAGCCGCCCGGGCCCGGCCGGTGACAGGGCCAGGTACTTCTGGCCGAGCACCGTCTTGATCCTGATCATGGCGCTGGTGTCGTTGCCGAGGCGGACGCTGTCGTCGTCCAGCCGGAACCGGACCCGGACGTAGGGCGCACCGTCTCGGGCGAGCTCCACCGCGGTCACCTTGCCCACCCGCACCCCGGCGACCCGCACCTCGTTGCTGGTGGTGAGGCCGCTGGCGTCGTGGAAGGCCGCCTGGTAGGCGCGTCCGGTGAGGTCGGCCAGCCGGTCGAGCTGGAAGGCGCCGAGCAGCGCGGCGACGATCAGCGCCAGCCCGACCGTGCCGATGACGACGGGGTTGCGTTCCCGGAACGGTCTCACTGGCTGCCTCCCGCGCATCGGGCGGCCGGGGCGCTGAACGTGGGCACGTCGATCGGCGCCCGGCCGGCCACCGCCACGTTGCCGTCGAAGTCGCAGAGGTAGAAGTTGAACCAGGAGCCGTAGGAGGCGACGCGGGTCAGGGACGCGTACCGCTCCGGCAGCCGGCCGAGGGTGCCGTCGATGACGGCCGCGTTGCGGTTGAGGTTGCCACTCAGTTCGTCCAGGGCTCGGATGTCCGCGGCTAGCGGTGGTCGTACGTCGTCGATCAGCGCGGACGTGCTGGTGGTGAGCTCACCGATGCTGACCAGCGACTCGCCGATGGCCTTGCGGTCGGCGGAGAGCCCGGAGACGAACTGCTGCAGCTGGCTGATGCTCTGGTCGAGGTTGCGGTCCCGTTCGGCCAGCGTGGCCAGGACGCCGTTGAGGTTGGTGACGACCCGTCCGATGACGGCGTCCCGGTCGGCGAGGGTGTTGGTCAGCGACGCGGTGCGTTGCAGCAGGCTGCTCACCGTGCCGCCCTCGCCCTGCAGCACCTGGATGATCTCGTAGGCGAGCTTGTTGACGTCGTCGGGGTCGAGGGCCGTGAACAACGGCCGGAACCCGTTGAACAGGACGGTGAGGTCCAATGCCGGCGTGGTCTGGCCGAGCGGGATGAGGCCGTCGGCCCGCAGCGGCCGCCCCTCCCCCGGCCCTTCGCTGAGCGCCAGGTACCGCTGACCCACCAGGTTGCGGTAGCGGATCTTGGCGCGGACGCTGGTAGCCACCGGGACGTCGCGGGTGACGTTGAAGGCCACCTCCGCGACGGTGCTGTCGACCACCTTGATCCGGCTGACCTGGCCGACCTTCACCCCCGCGACGCGTACGTCGTCCCCGGGGAGCAGCCCGGTGACGTCGGTGAACCGGGCCCGGTAGGTGACGCCGCCGGGCGGGAAGGCACCGAGGGTCTGCGCGAGCAGCGCGGTCAGCAGCAGGGTCACCGCGGCGAAGACCACCAGCTTCAGCAGGGGCGCCATGGTCTTGCTGCTCATCGGGCGTTCACCACCCCTCCGCGTAGCAACGGCCCCCAGAGCAGGACCGCGATGTCGGGAACCTCCGCCGGCGGGGTGCCCGTGACGGCACCGACGAGAGGATTGACCAGGGCACGCTCCTCAGCGGTGCCGGCCCGGCCCATGCCCGGGGAACCGCCGGCCGGCGAGGTCCCCGGCAGGCCGACGGGCAGCGGCGTACGAGGGCGCTCGCCCCGGTAGTCGTAACCGTCGTTGATGGGCACCTCGGGCGCCGGCTTCCCCGGGTCGGGCACGCCCCGGCAGTGCGGGCCGTCGTGCGCGCCGTAGACCGGCTCGTCGCGGCCCTTCTCGTACTTGCCGCCGTCGCGGGTGACCTCGAGGGTGATGTGCATCCGCCCGCCGGCGAAGACTTCCTCGACGCGGGGTTGCAGGGCGACCAGGCCGCTCATCATGCACGCGTACTCCGGGGAGTACGTGGCGAGCAGTTCCAGCACCGGTCGGCTGACCTGGCCGAGGGAGATGAGCTGGTCGCCGTGGCGGTCCAGGAAGCCGCGCGTGAGGTCCGCCGTGTCGGTGGTCTCGATGAGGAACGCCGCCAGCTGTTCACGCTGGTCGGTGACGGTGCGGGAGGTGACGGTCACGTCGCGAAGCAGAGCGAGCAGGTCGGGCAGCGCGGCGTCGTAGCTGTCCAGCACGACCGCCAGTTTCCGGACGTCCTCGGCGATGGTCGGCATGGCCGGGTTCAACTGCTTGAGGTACGCGTCGAGCCGCTCGACGTTCGCGCCGAGCTGCTCGCCGCGTCCCTCCAGCGCGGTGGCGATGGCGCCGAGCGTCGCGGCAAGCTGGTCGGGCCGCACCGCCTGCAGCAGGGGCAGCGCCTGGTCGAGGACCCGTTCCAGCTCGACGGCCGTACGGCTGCGGTCCTGGCCGATGACCGCGCCGTCGCGGATCGGTGCGGCCGCGCCGCCGGTCGGCGGGACGAGTTCGACGTACCGCTCGCCGAAGAGGGTCTTGGGCAGCAGCCGCGCGCTGACGTCGGCCGGAATCAGGGGCGTCGTGGCCGGGTCCAGGGCCAGCCGGATCCTCGCGCCGGCGCCCTTGCTGTCCACCGAGCGCACCTCGCCGACGACCACTCCGCGTACCTTGACGTCGGCGCCCGGGCTGAGCTGCAGCCCGGCCCGACCGGCGTGCAGGGTCACCCAGGCGACCGGGGTGAACGCCTTGTTGTACTGCAGCACGGAGGCGGTCAGCGCCGCGGTCAGCAGGGCGATGAAGACGATGCCCAGAATGCGATTTCTCATGTCACCCCGCGATCCGGACGGTGGTGGTCGCGCCCCAGATGGCCAGCGACAGGAAGAAGTCGACGATGTTGACCGCGACGATCGCGAGCCGGACGGCCCGGCCGACCGCGACGCCGACGGCGGCGGGTCCGCCCCTGGCGGTGTAGCCGTAGTAGCAGTGCACCAGCACGACGATCACACTGAAGACCAGCACCTTGAAGAAGGACCACAGCACGTCGACGGGGGGCAGGAACAGATTGAAGTAGTAGTCGTAGGTGCCGGCCGACTGATCGAAGTAGAAGACGGCGATGGTGCGGGTGGCCAGGTAGCTGGTGAGCAGCCCCACCACGTAGAGCGGGATGACCGCGATGAAGCCGGCGATCATGCGGGTGGTGACCAGGAACGGCAGGGACGGCACGCCCATCACCTCGAGGGCGTCCACCTCCTCGGAGATCCGCATCGCGCCGAGCTGGGCGGTGAAACCGCAGCCGACGGTGGCCGACAGCGCCAACGCCGCCACCAGAGGGGAGATCTCCCGGGTGTTGAAGTACGCCGAGACGAAGCCGGTGAAGGCGCTGCTGCCGATCTGGTTGAGCGCCTGGTAGCCCTGCAGGCCGACCTCGGTGCCGGTGAAATAGGTCAGGAAGCAGATGACGCCGACCGTGCCGCCGACCACGGCGAGCGCGCCGGAGCCGAAGCTCACCTCAGCCAGCAGCCGGATAACCTCGCGCTTGTAGCGGCGCACGGTGCGCGGGGTCCAGGCGAAGGCGCGCAGGTAGAAGGCGAGCTGTCCGCCCAGGTCGTCGAGGTACCGCAGGCCCGGCATGTCAGCTTCCCTTCTGCGGTACAACCTGGAAGTACACGGCCGTGACGACGAAGTTCAGCGCGAACAACAACATGAAGGTGATCACGACGCTCTGGTTGACCGCGTCGCCGACGCCCTTCGGGCCGCCCTTGGCGGTCATCCCCTTGTAGGAGGCGACCAGCGCGGCGGCCGCACCGAACAGCAGGGCCTTGACCTCGCCCACCAGCAGGTCGGGCAGCTGCCCCAGCGCCTGGAAGCTGGCCAGGTACGCGCCGGGCGTGCCGCCCTGCATGACCACGTTGAACAGGTAGCCACCGGTCACCCCGACCACGCTGACCAGGCCGTTGAGCAGGACGGCGACCAGCATGGAGGCAAGCACGCGCGGCACCACCAGGCGCTGGATCGGGTCGATGCCCAGCACCTGCATCGCGTCGAGTTCCTCGCGGATCTTACGGGAGCCGAGATCGGCGCAGATGGCCGAGCCACCCGCGCCGGCGATGATCAGCGCGGTGACAATCGGCCCCGCCTCGCGGACCACCGCGAGCACCGACGCGGCACCGGTGAACGACTGCGCGCCGAGCTGACGGACCAGCGAGCCGAGCTGCAACGCGATGACCGCGCCGAAGGGAATGGAGACGAGCGCGGCGGGCAGGATCGACACCGAGCTGATGAACCAGGCCTGCTGGACGAACTCGCGGACCTGCACCGGCCGGCGGCCGAGGCCGCGCAGGGTGTCCAGGCAGAAGGCGAAGAAGTCGCCGGTTGCGCGGACGGCGGTGACGGGGGCGCTCATCCGGCCACCTCCCGGTGGCGCCGCCCGTCGGCGGCGAGCTCCCGGCCCAGCTCGATGGTCGGCTGCGCGGCGTCGCGGCGGCCCTCGAAGGAGCCGGGTGGTGGGGTGACCCCGTTGTCTCGGCACCACTGCCCCGGCGGGCGCTCGGCCTGGCGGGGCATCCCGTCCGAGGGCGGCAGCTGCAGCGGGATGGGCGGCAGCGGCGGCAGCTCGGCCCCGGCGTCCGCCTCGGCCTGCAACTCCTCGGCGTCCTTCTCCTCGGCCATCCCGATCGGGCCGACCCGCTGGGCGTTGAGGAACTGCCGCACCACCGGCTCGGTGCTGGACAGCAGCATCTCCCGCGGCCCGAACATGGCCAGGTGCCCGTGGTAGATCAGCCCGATGTTGTCCGGCACCGTACGCGCGGTGTTGATGTCGTGCGTGACGATCAGGAACGTCGCCCCGGTCCGCTGGTTGAGGTCGATGATGAGCTGGTTCAGGTACGCGGTGCGCACCGGGTCCAGCCCGGAGTCGGGCTCGTCGAACAGGACGATGCGGGGGTCGAGCACCAGCGCGCGAGCCAGCCCCGCCCGCTTGCGCATGCCGCCGGAGATCTCGCCCGGCAGCTTCTTCTCGGCACCGACCAGGCCGACCATGTCGAGCTTCTCGTTGACCACGTCGCGGATCTGCGACTCGGACTTGCGGGTGTGCTCCCGCAGCGGGAACGCCACGTTGTCGTAGATGTTCATCGAGCCGAACAGCGCGCCGTCCTGGAACAGCACGCCGAACAGCTTGCGCACCTCGTACAGCGCGCGCTCGGAGAGGCGGGGCAGGTCCTTGCCCTCGATCCAGATGGAGCCGGCGTCGGGCCGGAGCAGCCCCACCAGGGTCTTGAGGAACACCGACTTGCCGGTGCCGGACGGGCCCAGCAGCACGGAGATCTCGCCCGCCGGCAGGGTCAGGCTGACGTCCGACCAGACCGGTTGGCCACCAAAGGACTTGGTCAGTCCCTGCACGGCCACTTCGACACCCATGCGCCCTCCCTCCGTCGACATCAGGAACATCGCGGCGGCCGGGCAGAACGCAACACACTTCTTTGCGCAGGCGGGCGGGCACCCAGGGTGACCTATGCAAAGTGGCCCACGTCTCGATAGCGTGCGGTTAACCCGCCGGTAACGAAGGTGTCTCACACTCCATGACCACATCGATCGAGCCAGAGCTCGTCCGTCGAGCCGCTGTCGGCGATCCGACGGCGGTGTCGGCCCTGCTCACCGACGTACGGCCGGGGCTGGTGCGGTACTGCCGGGCCCGGCTGGGCCGCGTCGGTGGGGCGTACACCACGGCCGACGACATCGCCCAGGAGGTCTGCCTGGCGGTGCTGAAGGCCCTGCCCCGCTACCGCGAGCAGGGCAAGCCGTTCTCGGCGTTCGTCTTCGCCGTCGCCGCGCACAAGGTCGCCGACGCCCAGCGGGCGGCGGTACGCGACTCCGCCGTCACGATGACCGACACTCCGCTGGAGCGTCCGGACGCGGCGCCGGGCCCGGAGCAGCAGGCCGTGGCCACCGACCTGGCCCGCCGGCTGTCGGTGCTGTTGCAGCGGCTGCCCGACGTCCAGCGGGAGATCATCACGCTCCGGGTGGCGGTCGGTCTGACCGCCGAGGAGGTGGGCACGATCCTCGGGATGTCGGCGGCGGCCGTACGGGTAGCCCAGTCCCGGGCCCTGGCCCGGCTCCGTACCCTGGCCGGCAGCGGACTTGACGAGGTGGCGGCATGACGGGGCACGAGCCGGACGGCGCCACGCAGCTGGACCTCGGCACGATCACCCGCGACGACCTGCTTCTCGACGTGCTCATGCGGGGCGAGGAGGGCGCCGACGCTGACGACCTCGCGGCGTTGCTCGCCGCCTGGCGGGCCGACGTCACCGCCGACGCCGACGACACCGGGGCGAGCGACCGGCTCCCGCCGTCCGGACCGACGCCGGCCGGCGGGGGCGGGCGGATCGCGATCCGCTCCGGGCGGGACGACGCCACCACGGGCCACGGCCGGCGGCGACGGCCCCGACCGTCGGGCCACTGCGGCTGGCCGCCGCCGTGGCCGCCGTCC
>NZ_JAEVHN010000216.1:0-9231 GCF_016803375.1 Micromonospora sp. 4G55 | reverse complement strand
GCCGCCGCGGTGGTGGCCGCGCTGCCGGAGGCCGCGGTCGGCGAACAGCCGGAGCTGGCGAGCCGGGTGGTGGTGCTGACCGTGGGTCAGGCCAAGGGCCTGGAGTTCGACTCCGTCCTGGTGGTCGACCCGGACGCCATCGTCGCCGAGTCCCCGCGCGGGCGCAGCGACCTCTACGTGGCGCTGACCCGGGCCACCCAGCGGCTGGGCGTGCTCCGCCCCACCTCCTGACCCCTGCTCCCGGCTCCACCGGCGAGGAACGATGTGGACAGCAGTGGCCTCACCCCGTGCGGGTGAGGCCACTGCTTGCGTTCGCGATCGTCGCGAGACCGGGTCAGCCCGGATTCGCGCGATCGTTGGTGAAGTTGCCCACCTGGGAGCCGGTCGAGGACTTGTCGCTCGTCGAGCCACCGGCGGGCGTACTCAGGCCGCCCGTGGTGGCGTCGCCGGTGGTGGTCGGGGCGACCTTGCCGCGGTGTCGCTCCGGCTGGCGGGCCAACCGGCGCACGCTGGCCGGCCCGGCGGTGCCGCCGGTGGTGGTGATCGCGCCCTGCCCCCGGGTCGGGCCGCCGTCGCGCAGCACGTTCGGGTCGATCGGGGCGTCGGCCGGATCGTCCGGGTCCTGCTCCTGGATCACCCGCAGCACGTCCGTCTGCGGCACGGTCACCTCGTCCAGGGCGCCCTCGCCGTAGACGCCGGCGGTGAGGCGTTCCTCGGCCAGCCGGGCGGACTCCCGCATCGTGTCGTTGTCACGCACGTCCATCACCTCGCAGATCTGGCGGTAATCCACTGCCTGCCCGGCCAGGCCGCGACCAAACCGGTCCACGCCGGTTCACCGACCGGCCGCCCGCCGCTCGCCTGCCGGCCGTTCCCGCTGTCCATGCTGACCGGCGGGTTGGCGGGAACCGCCCGCCCCCGTAGGAGAGACAGCCTGCGCAGAATGCGCCGTACCGCCATCGCCGCCCTGGTGGTGGCGACCGTGACGTCCGGTCTGGCCGCGCCCGCCCAGGCGCGACCGGGACCGGAGCGGACCTTCGACCTCCAGGCCCACCGCGGCGGCCTCGGGCTGCGGGTGGAGAACACCCTCGCCTCGTTCGGCAACGCCCTCCAGCTCGGCGTGAACACGCTGGAACTGGGCGTGCAGATCACCGAGGACGGCCAGGCCGTGGTGACTCACGACCGCAAGGTCAGCGGGGCCAAGTGCGTGGACACCGCCCCGGTGCGCCCCGGCGACCCGGAGTTCCCGTACGTCGGCAGATACGTCAACACCCTCACCCTGGCCCAGGTGCGCACCCTCGACTGCGGCTCCCGGACCCTGCCGGACAAGCCCGGCCAGCTGGCCGTGGCCGGCGCCCGGATGCCCCTGCTGCGGGAGGTCTTCGACCTGATCAAGCGCTACCGGGCCGACGACGTGACGCTCAACGTGGAGACCAAGGTGGAGGCCGGCGCGCCCACCGAGACCGCGCCGCGCGAGCAGTTCGTCCAGGTGACCGCCCGGGAGGTCCGTGCCGGAGCTGCTCGTCCGGGTGGCCGTGCGCAACGGCCTGCGCTGACGTACCACGCCGGTGGCGCTCTCCCGGCAGGGCGCCACCGGTGGCAACAATCCGCTGGTGACCCGGTGTTACCTCCCGGGGGCGTCGGGTAGACGGAGGGTGCCCGCGCCATGAACGCGAACCGTGCCGTGGCCGAAACGCGGTAGCGGGGCGAGGGAGTGCAGGTACTCATCAAATCCTGAGGAGGACCAGATGAGCACGCAGGCTGCATCCACCAGGCCCATCAACCGGCCGATGCAGGACGCGCCCAACCGGGCGGCGATGAACGAGGCTCCGACCCGTCCGATGCCGATGATGCACGACGGGCACCGCGAGCAGGTGATGCAGGCACCCGGAACGGAAACCAAGCCGTCGCTCCGTACGACGGAGTTCTGGGTCTACATCGCCGGCGTGATCGGCATACTGGCCGCGTCGTTCCTGGTCGGTAAGAACTCGGTCGGGGTGGACATCTTCCGCGCCCCGCAGGCCTGGTTCTTCATCACCCTGCTGACCATCGGTTACCTGGGCAGCCGGGGCCTGGCCAAGGCCGGCAGCAACTTCCGCAGCAGTGAAGAGCGCAAGGCCCGTCACTGACCCACGAGATCAACGCCGTGAGAACGATGGCCCCCGGGACGAGTCCCAGGGGCCATCGTCGCGTCGGCTCACTCGAAGTCGCCGCCGAAGTCGCCGCCGCCGAAGTCACCCTCGAAGGCGTCCTCGATCATCTCCCCGGCGACCAGGCCACCGGCGACGCCGAGGGCCGCCCCGGCGACCATGCCGCCCATGCCGTGACCCCGGTGGCCGTACCCGTGCGGGGCGCCGAAGCCGGCGGCGCGCAGGCTGCCGTAGCGGGAGGTGGTCTCGCGCAGCCAGCCGTCGACGACCTGCGCCCAGTCCACCCGGTCCGCGTCGGCGTGCGAGACGGTGTACCGGCCGAACGCGTCGTGGCCGGCGCTGAGGAAGCCACCGCGCTTGTCGCACTCGAGGATCACCTCGATGCCGTGCGGGCTGGTCACGAAGGTCAGCTCGACCTCGGTGACCGCCTGGGCGTACTGCGGCGCGGCGAAGAACTCGATCTCCTGGTAGAACGGCAGCGTCTGCTGGGTGCCGCGGAGGTGACCGCGCTCCAGGTCGGCGTGCTTGAACCGGAAGCCCAGCCGCTGGAAGGCCTCCAGGATCCGCTCGTGCACCGGCAGCGGGTGGATGTTGACCTGGTCCAGGTCGCTCTTGTCGACCGCCCGGGCGATCGCCAGCTCGGTACGCAGACCCATCGTCATCCCGCGCAGGCGCTGGCCGTACACGTCGGTGATCGGGGCCTCCCACGGCACCGGCAGCTGGAACGGGATCGACAGCTGCTGCTTCGGCGCCAGCAGCACCCGTGCCCCCGCCGTCACCACCCGGGCGGCCAGCGCGGCCAGCGGCCCGCCGTCGGGCAGCCGCTCCTCCGGCAGGTCGGACCAGGCGAGCATCTCCCCGCCGGGCAGCGCGATCCGGTCCGCTGTATCAGTCGTCACTCTTCTCCTCCTGGAGGTTCGCCCACCCGAGCAGCTCGCGCAGCTCGGCCGGCGTACAGCGGTGGTCGGTGCCCAGCTCGGCGCGGGCGATCTCGACGGCGGTCGGCAGGTCGACGGACTCGCCGTGCAGCTCCGGCCACTGCCGGCGGATCCGGGCGGTGCCGCCGAAGGTCGGGTCCTCGGCGGCGAGGATCATCGGGTCGCCGTAGACGGCGGGTTCGCAGCCGGCGGCGATGCCGTAGAAGATCGCGCTGGTCAGCCGGTTGGAGGCGACCCGCTTGTGCCGGCGCAGCTCGGTGAGCTGCTTGTCGAGGAAGAGCGGGTCGGTGTCCTTCCACCAGTGGCCGCGGTAGCCGTGGCAGATGACCCGGAAGCCGGCGTTCTCGTAGAGCCGGCGCACCCGGCGCATGCCGTACTCGTGCCAGTAGAGGCAGACCGTGACCGGGCCGGGTTCGGTGGCCCGGATCCGGGCGATCAGCTCCCTGTGGTCGCCCTTGACGTGCTGGCCCTCCCAGCCGTGGAACGGGTACCAGATGGTGCCCTCCCGCTCCGCCTCCGGCGGGCCCTGCGGGCGCAACGACAGCAGGTAGGCGAACGGCGCGCCGACGGTGACCACGTTGCGCCGCCCCACCGACCAGGCCCGCCGCCGGGTCTGCTCGGACCAGAGCAGGCTGGGGGTGAACTCGGCGTACGGGTGGCCGGGAGCCAGCCCGTCGCCGATGTTCCAGCCGTGCTGGACGTACCCGTTGATCCGGGGCGGGTGCCCGTCGCCCAGCCCGCAGTAGCGGGCCAGCACGTGCGCGTGGCCGTAGAAGTGGTTCGCGTGGTGCATCGGTTCCCCCGTCAGGCGGCGGCGGGACGGGCCGAGACGCCCCGCAGCGCCGCGCCCAGCGCGTCGATCACGCGATCCTGGTCGGCGTCGGTCAGGGTCGGGAAGAGTGGCAACGAGAGCTGCTGTTCGTAGAACGACTCGGCGACCGGGCAGGATCCGCGCCGGTAGCCCAGGTCGGCGAAGGCCGGGTGCCAGTGCGCGGGCAGGTAGTTGACCTGGACGCCGATGCCGGCGGCGCGCATCCGGTCGTACACCTCGCGGCGGCGGCCGTCGAGCACTCGGATCGGGTAGAGGTGCCAGGCCGGGGCGGCCCACGAGCGGCGGCCGGGCCGCAGCACGCCGTCCAGGTCGGCCAGCGCCTCGTCGTACCGGGCGACCAGCCGGTCCCGGGCGGCGAGGAAGTCGCCGAGTCGGCGCAGCTGGCTGCGGCCGAGCGCGCAGAGCACGTCGCAGCCGGTAGTTCAGGCCGAACTCGTGCACCTCCTGGTGCCAGCCGCCCTCGTCGGCCAGCGCAGCGCGTCCCGCTCGCGGACCAGCCCGATGTTGCGGAACGGCGGGCCCGGGTCAGCAGCTCCGTGTCGAGCGCGGCGACCGCGCCGACCCTCGGCCGTGGTCAGGTTCTTGGTGGGGAAGAACGAGAAGGTGGTCAGGTCGGCCAGCGAGCCGACCGGCCGGCCCCGGTAGGTGGCGCCGATGGAGTGCGCCGCGTCGGCCAGCAGCAGCGCGTCGCTGCCGGCCAGGGCGCCGCGCAGGGCGTCGTAGTCGGCCGGGTGGCCGGCGTAGTCGACGGCGGAGACCACCCGGGTACGCGTGGTCGTCGCGGCGGCCGCCGCGGCCGGGTCGAGGGTGAAGGTCTCCTCCTCGACGTCGGCGAAGACAACCTTCGCGCCGAGCGCCACCGCGCTGCTGGCGGTGGCGACGAACGTCATCGGCGGCACCACCACCTCGTCGCCGGGGCCCACCCCGGCCGCCGCGTACCCGACGTGCAGCGCGGCGGTGCCGTTGGAGACCGCCGCGCAGTCGACCCCGCCGGTCCAGGTCGCCAGGTCGGCCTCGAAGGCGTCGACCTGCGGGCCGGTGGTGAGCCAGTCGCTGCGCAGCGCGGCCACCACGGCGGCGACGTCGTCGGCGGTGACGGACTGCCGCCCGTACGGCAGCATCGCCGTCACGCGCCGAGGCCGAGCATGTCGCGCAGGTGCTCGACGCTCAGCCACTCGTCGTTGGTGTCCGACTGGTACGCGAACCCGTCCGGCACCGGCTCGCAGCCGACCGGCGGCTGGTAGCCCCAGGTGGCGATGGTGGGCTGGACGATGAACCGGTCCCTGGCGCGCAGCGTCCGTCGGCTGTCGTCCGGGGCGATCATCTCCTCGTGCAGCTTCTCGCCCGGCCGGATGCCGATCTCGTGAGTGGTGGCGTCCGGAGCGACCGCCTCGACCAGGTCGAGGATGCGCATGCTGGGGATGCGCGGCACGAACAGCTCGCCGCCCTGCATCTGGTCGAAGCTGTCCATGACGAACTGGACGGCCTGGTCGAGGGTGATCCAGAACCGGGTCATCCGCTTGTCGGTGATCGGCAGGCTCCTGCCCTCGGCGGCCAGCCGGCGGAACAGCGGCACCACCGACCCGCGGCTGCCCACCACGTTGCCGTAGCGGACCACCGCGAAACGGGTGGGGTGCTGGGCGGCGTAGTGGTTGGCGGAGACGAAGAGCTTGTCGCCGACCAGCTTGGTGGCGCCGTACAGGTTGATCGGGCTGGACGCCTTGTCGGTGGAGAGCGCGATGACCTTCCTGACGCCGGCCTCGATCGCGGCGTCCACCACGTGCTGGGAGCCGGTGATGTTGGTGGCGATGAACTCCGACGGGTTGTACTCGGCGGTGTCCACCTGCTTCAACGCCGCCGCGTGCACCACGTGGTCGACGCCGTGCATGGCCCGGGTGAGCCGGTGCCGGTCCCGGATGTCGCCGATGAACCAGCGCAGCCGCGGGTCGTCGCCGAGCTGCTGGCGCAGCTCGTACTGCTTCAGCTCGTCGCGGGAGAAGACCACCACCCGGGCCGGGTCGGCCTCGGCCAGGATGTGCCGGAGGAAGGTCCTACCGAAGGAACCGGTGCCGCCGGTGACCAGGATGGAGGATCCCGTCAGCTCGCTCAATGTGGTGCTCCCATGATCGCAGGTTGTGCGCCGGCGGCCGGGGGCCACGCGACCGGACGGACGCTAGCCACGGCGGGTTAACACCCCGACGCGCCCGGGTGAACCGACCGCGCTGGTCCTGTGAATGCCGGACACCCGGCAGGCGAACACTTGCGCCGACCCCGCCGAGCGGCTGACCTGCCCGATCGGTCCTGGCTACAGTGGCCGCGCGGCCCCCGGCGGCTCCCGACCGTCGGCCGCTCCCCACCGTCCCGGCGCCTCGGATCGATGGCGCCCGCCCCGCCTGCCGACGCCCCGGCACCCGGGTTGGAGATCTTGGACAGTTTCCGTTCGTGCGGAACGGCAAGTGTCCAAGATCCGGCCAGTGGCGGGCGCGGCGGCGGGCCGTGACCAGGAGCCGACCCCCTGCCGACCGACGGTCGCCGGGGGCCACCCCAGCGAGCAGGAGGCGACGATGGCGTCCGGTACCGACGTACGGGAACGGGTCGCCGACCCAGCCGACCCGGCCGAGACGCCGGCGGGGCCGGCCCGGCGGCGCTGGCTGGTGCCGGCGCTGCTGGTCCTGGGCTGGCTCGCCGGGGTGGCCTGGCGGATGTGGCTGGCCCGGCACGTCGCCCTGCCGATCGCGCACACTGACGAGGACAGCTACCTCAACACCGCCCGGGCGCTGGCCGGCGGGCCGGGCGGCTTCAGCAGCGAGAACGGCCCGTTGCGCCGGGTCGGCTACCCGATGCTGATCTGCCCGGCGTTCCTCGGCGAGCGGGACTTCACCGACAGCTACCGACTGGTGCAGCTGATCAACGCGGCGGTCAACGCCACCGTGCTGCCGCTGGCGTACCTGCTGGCCCGTCGGCTGCTCGCGCTGCGCCGGTCGTCCGCGCTGGTCGCCGCCGCGGTGGCCGCGACGCTGCCGGCCACCGCCTTCTACGCCGAGGTGGCGATGATCGACGCGGTGCTGGCGCCGCTGGTGCTGGCCTGGTTGCTGGCCGTGCACCGGTGGGTCGCCCGGCCGAAGGTGCTGGCCGCCGCGGCGGTGGGCACGCTGGTCGGCGCGTTCCACCTGCTGCACTCCCGGGGTCTGGTGATCGTGGCGGTGCACGCGGGACTGGTCCTGCTGCTGCTGGTCCGCCGCCGGGCCAGCCTCGGGCAGGCGCTGGCCGCGGTACTGCCCGTGCTGGTCCTGGCCCTGGTGAACGCCGTCGGCATCCGGCTGCTCGGCGACCGGGTCTACCTGCTGGGCAACCCGCCCGGCGGCGGCACCGTCCGGGCCGTCGCCTCCAGCCAGGGGCTGCTGCGGCTGGGGGCGGCCGTCGCCACGCAGCTCTGGTACCTGGTGGTGATCACCTTCGGGATGGCCGGGATCGCCTGGGCCGCCGCGGTACGCGAGCTGCGCCGGCGCGGGGGCGACCCGGCCGTCCGCTGGACCCTCGGCGTCGCCCTGGTGACCAGCGTCGGCGTGGCCGGCGGCGCGTCGGTGATCCTGGCCGGCATCACCACCAAGCCGCTGGACGCCATCTACGGCCGGTACGTGCAGATGCTGGCCCCGTTCTGGCTGCTGGTCGGGGTGGGGGTGCTGCTCACCGTGGCGTACCGGGTGCTGCTGGCCCGGGCGGCCGTCGCGGTCGCGCTGCTGGTGGCGGGCGCGGCGCTGATCGCCGGCCGGCTCGCCTACGTGGCGAGCCGGGGGCACGAGCTGCGCTACGGCGGCTTCGGCGCCCCCGACCTGATGGCGCTGACCGGCGGCTGGCGCGAGTTCCGCCCGTTCACCGGGGCGGCGGTGGGCGCGGTGGCCTGCCTGCTGCTGGTCGCCGCCGTCCGGGTGCCGAGGCTGCGGGTGCCGGTGCTCGCCGCGCTGGTCGTGGTGAACCTCGGCACCATGCAGGTGATCACCGACCGGCTGGTCCGGCCGATGGTGGCGGCGACCGCGCCGACCCCGCGCGTCGCCGACCTCGGGGTACGCCCCGGCGAGCGGGTCTACGCCTCCGTCGGGGTGCACTACGTCCTGCGGTTCAACCTGAGCCACCAGGTGACCTGGAGCGACGTGCGGTGGTTCAGCGACCGGCCGCCGGCCGCCGCCGACGTGGTCTTCGCCCGCTGGGCGCCCGGCGCCGGGGACGACTGGGACGGCACCCGCTACGGCTTCGTCCGCCTCGGCGGCAATCCGGGCCAGCACTGGGCGGCCTGGCGGCGCAGCTGACGATTCTTCCCCGACCTCGATGAACGGGAAATGGCCGGCCGGTTAATGCGCGGCGGACAATTGTCGACATCAGCGCCGTCGACGATTCTCCCGATCCAGCGAAACGGGGACGACGATGATGTCCCGGCCGTCGTGCACCTGCTTTTCGGGGATGCCCTCGACGAACCGGAACCGTCGGTTCATCCGGCGTACCACCGTGTTGTCGGCGAGCACCTCGCCGTCGAGCCGGTCGAGCCGCAGCTCGTCGAAGGCGTGGTCCACCGCCGCCCGCATCACCGCCAGCCAGGCGGGCAGCGTCTCGCCCCGCTCGGCCAGCCCGTCGGCGTCCAGGTAGAAGCCCCAGGAGCCGGTACGCGGCCCGTCGAGACGCAGGTTGAAGAAGGTCACCACGCCGCAGGGCCGGCCGTCGCGGACGTACACCAGGACCCGGCGGGTGGGGTCGGTGCGCACCCGCGACCACCACGCGGCGTGCTCCTCGGCGGTGATCTCGTGACTGTTCTTGCTGACCTGCCGGTTGGTTTCCTGATTACGCCAGGACAACATCAGGTTAACGTCGTCATCGGTCGCCCCACGCAGCACGCCGACCTCTTTCCATCCGATTCCCACGGGCCCCGGAAACCCTACCCGGGAATTGCCGGGACCAATTCCCGGGCGGTACACTCCGCCGCATGAACGAATTGAGTCGCGCGCAGATTCGCGACCTCATGGCGCAGGTGCTCGCCAACCAGGGCAAGGCGCTCCCCGACGACGACGCCGCCGACCTGCGGGAGATCGGCTTCCGGTCGCTGGATTTCTCCGAGCTGGCCCTGCGGGTCGAGGACTCCACGGGGGAGGAGCTGAACTTCGACGCCCCCGGCCTGCGCCGGATCGCCACCGTCGGCGACGTCCTCGACTTCCTCGGCACGCTCCAGCGGCAGTGACCGTCTCGACCTCCACCCCGGCCGGCCTGGACAACCGGGTCGTCGTCGGGGGTGCCGCCCGCACCTGGCGGGAGCTACCCGCGCCGG